>SVRB01000133.1 GCA_015065045.1 Oscillospiraceae bacterium
GCACCCACAGATATGATCGGAAAGGTAACAAAGGAAGCTTCTGAAATTTACGGACTTCCCGAGGGACTTCCCGTTGTATGCGGTACTACTGATACAGTTATGGAAGTGTTTGCTTCCGGTGCTGTAAGTGAGGGCGACGTTACAGTTAAGCTTGCAACAGCAGGCAGAATTTGTGTTATTACAGACAAGCCCTATCCCGATACACATCTTGTAAACTATTCACACGTTGCAAAGGGACTTTGGTATCCCGGCACAGCTACAAAATCTGCAGCTGCATCTTACCGTTGGTACAGAGATACGTTTGGCGGAAGCTATAAGGAGCTTGATATGGGAGCTTCCGAAATACCGCTCGGCTGCGAAGGCCTTGTATTCCTTCCTCACTTGAATGGTGAATTAACACCTTACGCTGACCCGATGCTTTGCGGAAGCTTTACAGGCGTAAGAAGTACGCATACAAAGGCTCACTTCACAAGAGCCGTGCTTGAGGGCGTTTCACTTTCACTTCTTGACAGCAAGATATACCTTGATAATCTTGGTATGAAATATAAGGAAAAGGCAACCCTTATCGGCGGCGGCGGAAAGGGAAGACTCTGGGCTCAGATCACTGCTGATATGCTCGGTATGCCCTTGCGTATAACAGAAAGCTCAGACTCATCACTCGGTTCAGCTATGCTCGCGGGTGTTGCTTGCGGTGTATTCAAGGATGCAGAGGAAGCTGCGGCAAAGTGTGTTAAAGAGGTTGATACAGTATATCCCAATCCCGAAAACACTGTAAAATATCGCAAGCTTTATGAAGAATACAAGAAGATCCACGACGCTTTGGCGCCTATTTACAGAGAAAGATAAGCTATTATTATGAAGATAGTTGTTTGCATAAGACAGGGCAGAAGCGGAGAGATGAGCCCGTTTGAAGCAAGCGCGTATGAATGTGCGTTAAGAATACCCGATTCTGAGGTTATTTTGCTCAGTATGGGTGTTAAGTCAACAGCCGATTATTTGAAATCGCTGACAAGACTGGGCGCAAAAAAGGCGATACTTGTTTCGGACAGCAAATTTGCAGGAGCTGATACTCTTGCTACTGCGTACACCCTTTCACTTGCATTAGATAAAATTAAACCCGACTACGTGTTCTGCGGACGTCAGACGCTTGAAGGAGATACCGGTCAAACAGGTCCTATGCTGTCGGAGATGGCGGGATTTGATCTTGTAACTGAGGTTATGGGAATTGAAAACGTTGACGGTAAGCTTGTTTGTAAGACAAGACACGAGGGCGAGAAGGTTGCTGAATGTAATACTCTTATAACCTTTGAAAGAATATGCGGTTTAAGACTTCCGAGCTTATTTTCAAAATACGGTGAGGTTGAAATTTTGACAGCCGATGATATCGGAGCTGATGCTTCACTTTGCGGACTCAAGGGTTCGCCAACAAGAGTTTTAGAAACTTTTGAGAATAAGTCGGGCAAAAGAAAATGCGTTTTTCTTGATAAATCGGAGCTTGACAGTACGATAAAAAACGTACTTAACAGCAATAAAAAGACTAAGTCAGAGGAAAATAAATCGACCGAAAGACTTGAAAAGGTTTGGATCGTCGGTGAAAAGCCGATGGAGTTTGCGAAATTGGTTTCTGATGATATAAGAGTTATACCTCTTACAGATGAAGATACTATTTGCAAGATGATCGAAGAAGAAAAGCCTAACGCGGTTTTGTGGGCGACAGATTCGGAGAGCAAGAGAATTGCGGGCAGAGTTTCGTCGAGGCTTAAGCTTGGTCTTTGTGCCGACTGTACAGATCTTAAGACAGACGGTGAGACTTTGTTTATGTATAGACCCGCGCTTTCGGGAAAGATTTTTGCAAGAATAAAAAGCCTTACGTTGCCGGCTATGGCAACAGTAAGAACAGAGGATGACTCAAAGGAGAGAATGGTTGTCTCTTTGGGTTGGGGAGCTGTTAAGGCTATTGATATAGTAAAGAATTTTGCCGAAAAATACGGAGCTGATATAGCATCGTCGAGGCGTATAGTTGACCAGGGCATGATGCCTTATGAGGCTCAGGTAGGACTTACAGGTAAGATAATTGCTCCCGATTTATATATTGCCGTTGGCATATCGGGCGCTGTTCAGCATATTGTTGGTATGCAGTCGTCGGGTACGGTTATTGCGATAAACCCCGATAAAAATGCTGAAATATTTGATTATGCTGATTATGGCTTTGTTATGACGGCAGAAGAACTTGAAATTTAATTACTAAAATATATACTGACAAAAGAGAGGTATTGTTCATGCGTAAAATAATATCATTAAACAGAGGATGGGTATTCCACAAGGGCGATATTGAGGTAAATTATCCGACATCCGACGATAAGGGTCCCGTATATTCGCAGGCAAAGACAATAAGAAAACAGACAGGTCCTGCAGCGCACGGTTATTATGATGCGCCTAACCCCTATTATCGTTTTAAGGACATTGATTTGAGATCAGGAAACTGGAAGAACGTTAACGTTCCCCACGACTATATAATTGGCCAGACTCCTACAGAAGAAGGCAACTGTGCTACAGGTTATTTTATTTATGATAACGCGTGGTACAGAAAGCACTTTGAGGCTGATCAGGAATGGAAGGGTAAGAGAGTTATTCTTCAGTTCGGCGGTATTGCAGGCGAAGCTACTATTTACCTTAACGGCTGCTTGATGAAGCACAACTTCTCAGCATTCAATGAGTTTGACGTAGATATCACAGACAATATTTACTTCGACAGAGAAAACGTACTCGCTATTTACGTTTACGGTAAGGGATTTGAAGGCTGGTGGTATCAGGGCGCAGGTATTTACAGAAACGTTGACCTCGTTGTTACTGAACCTGTAGCAATCGACCGTTACGGTGTATATGCACCCGCAACAAAGGTTAACGATACACTTTGGAGAGTTGATTTCCAGACAACAGTTGTAAACGATAACGACGAAGA
>SVRB01000020.1 GCA_015065045.1 Oscillospiraceae bacterium
GGTACGCCACAACGGGTGTCTGTCTTGTTTTGGCGGAGAGAGAGAGATTCGCTCGACGAGCACCGCTCGCCGACACGCACTCGGGCACCATAACAGTCCACCGGACTGTTATTATCGCTATACGCGATTGCCCTTTTCGAATCTTCCCTTTGCCCAAAAAAACTAAACAGACACCCAACGGGTGTCTGTCTTGTTTTGGCGGAGAGAGAGAGATTCGCTCGACGAGCACCGCTCGCCGACACGCACTCGGGCACCATAACAGTCCACCGGACTGTTATTATCGCTATACGCGATTGCCCTTTTCGAATCTTCCCTTTGCCAAAAAACAAAACAGACACCCTTTTGGGTGTCTGTCTTGTTTTGGCGGAGAGAGAGAGATTCGAACTCTCGGAACGGTATTAGCGTTCACACGATTTCCAGTCGTGCGCCTTAGACCAGCTCAGCCATCTCTCCATATTAAATTTTTATATTTACCCGGCAAGTTCCGATTTTTCGGAACCTGCCAAGTCAATATACATAAAGTTAAACTTACTTAAGTTCAACAACTGCGCCAGCTTCTTCGAGCTGCTTCTTGATGCCTTCAGCTGTTTCCTTGGGAGCTGCTTCCTTAACAACCTTGGGAGCGCCTTCAACGAGATCCTTAGCGTCCTTAAGACCAAGACCTGTGATTTCACGAACTGCCTTGATAACGTCAAGCTTCTTAGCGCCTGCTTCCTTAAGTACTACGTCGAATTCTGTCTTTTCTTCTGCTGCTGCAGCTGCGGGAGCTGCTGCGCCTGCTACTGCAACGGGAGCTGCAGATACGCCGAATTCTTCTTCAACCTTCTTAACGAGGTCTGCAAGTTCAAGAATTGTAAGAGATTTTAATTCTTCTATGATATTTTCAATGTTTGCCATTTTATTTTACCTCCAATAAAATATTGTATTCTTTTTTTGTAATAATTTTTTTGAAGCCCTAAATTATGCTTCTGTTGTTTCTGCTGCTTCAGCAGCGCCTTCGCTGTTCTTGTCGATAATTGCCTGCAAACCGTATGCAAAGCCATAAAGCGATGACATAAGACTGCCAACAATACGTCCGATGAGAACTTCCTTTGAAGGAATTTCTGCAAGTGCAAGTACCTGTTCCTTGTCCATTACCGCACCGTCAAGGAAACCTGCTTTAATTTCAAATGTTTCAATTTTGTCAGCATATTCCTTAAGAATCTTTGCGGGTGCAATCGGGTCTTCAGTACTGATTGCTATAGCGGTCATACCTTCGAACTGGTCCTTAAGTCCTTCCAAACCTGCCTCTTCGCAAGCTCTTGCTGTCAAAGTGTTTTTATATACTTTATATTCAACATTGGCTTTACGGAGTTCTGCACGAAGCTTAGTATCGTTTTCAACTGTGATACCGGAATAGTTTACAACTACACCTGATGTAGCGTTCTTAAGCTTTTCTGTAAGGTCTGCCACAACAGCTTTCTTTTGTTCCAATATTTTTGCGCTCGGCATGTTTTTCACCTCCTGATAAAAAATGCTTTCTCGCAGTGTCCACAAATACGCACCGAAAGAAAGCAAACCAATCAATATTTGAATGTTTGTCATCCTCGGCAGGATTTACTGTGACACCTGCTGTCTTTAGATTACCCGAATATAATACCACAATCTTTCTGTTCTGTCAACCCTTTCTTGCAAAAAAATTATTCTTTTTTTCTTTTAATCAAACTCAAAGTCCCCGATGCAACCAAAAGCCATCCGAAAATCCGTCTGACTATCGTCTTACTTATCATATTTGCCGCAAATGAACCTATAACAGCCCCAACACACCCAAAAATTATCAGCCACATACACAGCCTATAATCTATTTTTCTCCTTTTCGTATGGTACAGCATCGACGCTAAAGCGGCAAATACAAAAAATACCAAATTTATTCCCTGAGCCGCGATCTGCTCAACATTTCTCACGTATACCAGATAAAGCACCAAAAGTCCTCCGCCGCCTACACCCATTCCCGCAAGTATCGCTATTATCATTCCCGCAAAAAAATCTATCGCAATCATATTATATAACCCCCGCCATATTAAGTCCAACCCACAAAACAAGCACGCCGAACACCTTTTTTATTGTTTCCAACTTCAACTTATCAAGCAAGCATGCCCCTATTATTCCGCCGGGGATCGCGGCAATACCGTATCTTATTCCCGTACCAAGCTCAAGTCCGCCGTTAAACCCATATACTATCGCTGACACTACAGACATCGACATCGTTACTGTCAGAGTAACGGCAAAAATATCCTTCCCCTCTTTTTCTTTTAAAAATCTACCCAAAGCAAATACCAAAACTATCCCTCCGCCTGTACCTAACAACCCGTTTACAAAGCCCGATAATATTCCTACGACCATCATTTTTATCTTTCCCATACAATACTTCCCCTTTGTTTTCCACGCTTTCAGTTGCTTTTTTGCTGTTCCTATTGTAATTTTCCGTATAATATGATATTATATATTATATATAACTACATATATTGAGGTAATGGTATGAACATATTTTCTGCAATTTTTTACGGTATAATACAAGGCATCACCGAATTTCTTCCCGTTTCAAGCTCAGCGCACCTCGCCATAGCTCAAAACATATTCGGTATGGGCAACGTCGAAGCCGACCACTTCACGTTTGACATTCTTCTCCACCTCGGAACTCTTATAGCCGTATTTATCGTTTACTACAAAGATATATTTTCACTCGTTCCCGCGGCATTTTCTATGCTCGGCAAAGTGTTTAAAGGAAAGTTCAAATTATCAGAATACAACGAAAACGAAAGATTTGTTATTTTCGTAATAGTAGCAACACTCCCTCTCGTTTTAGCTGTATTTATAAAAGACTACATTGAGCTTCTCGGCAACTACACAAAAATAATAGGCGGTATTCTTATTCTTAACGGTCTCGTGCTTTTCATATCCGACAAGCTCGAAAGAGGAACAGTAAGCTTAGAAAACACTAAACCTAAAAACGCCCTCTTTGTCGGCCTCTGTCAGATGTGTGCGATAGTTCCCGGACTTTCACGTTCAGGCTCTACCATCACAGGCGGACTTTTGATGGGATTCAAACGCGAATACGCAGTTAAATTCTCATTTATTCTTTCAATACCTGCAATCATCGGAGCAAATCTCCTCTCTTTTGCAGACGTATTCGAAAACCCGATCGCAAGAACAGACGTTATTCCCTATATCGCAGGAACAATCGCAGCGGCTGTCGTCGGAATACTCGCGATGAAGCTTTTGATCTATATTTCAAGAAAATCCAACTTCAGAATGTTTTCGTATTATTGCTTTGCAGTAGGTATTCTCGCAATAATATTCGGCTAATTAACCACACAAGTGAGGAATCGTAATGCCAACTTATAAAAAAACTGTCAAAAAGACAACTAACAACAAAAAAACACCGGCAAAAAAGCCTGTTGCAAAAAAGCAGCCTGAGCTTAAGCCGACCAAAAAAAGAAACAACAATCCCGACAGTGTTTTGAACCAAATACTGCCTTACGTATGGGGACTTCTTGCATTTGCCGTTTTGTTCTGCCTTGCATTTAAAGAGCATTCAGGCTTTATCGGCAAGCTGCTTAATCCTCTTCTTTGCGGATTCTTCGGCGTTTCAGCCGCCGCAATTCCCTTTCTTATACTCGTTCAGGCTGTATTATGGAGAAAAAGCATAAAGAGCGATACCGTTATTTTCAAACTCGTATCCTCAGCATTCGTTCTCGTTTCCTTTTCTGTAATTATCCACGTTATAGCTATTCCGAAAGAAGATCTCACTCTCAACGTTGCAACACTTTGGGAAGACGGTACAGAATGGATCGGCGGCGGAATTATCGGCGGATTTATATCAAAGCTTTTTGTTGCGGGAGTTGACAAAACTCTTACGCTTTGTATATTCATACCCGTTATGGCTATTTTTTCAACGTTTATATTCGGTCTTACACCCTTCTCTGCGATCGTATTCATAAGAAACAAGATACGCGAAGGCAAGGACAAGCTTAACAGCTATGAGATCGATTACGAAGAAGAAAAGGTATGGCACAGTCCCAAGGACAAGCGCAAGCTTAAAATTGACGAATCAGCGCTTCTCCCCGATGAACAGCACTCGCCCGTTGACTTATCTGCATACGATGAAGCATTGAGAGAAAGACAGCGCAAAAAAGAAGAGCTTGACGTAGCCCTTACAGACGAGCCCCCCTTCAATCCCGACGTTGCACTCGATGACCTTGCTGCAGACGTCAATAAATCGAAAAAAGAGGCTATATCTCCCCTCAACAAAACAGATAAAGACGTAAACCTTAACGGAATATTTAATTCATCGAGCGAAGAGGACATTCCCTCATCTGCTGTTGACGGAAGCGTTCCCGATGCTAAAGAAATTGAGCTTATGGTTGAACGCAAGCAGCTGAAAGAAGAAAAGACCGAGGCTGCAATCAAAGAGCCTCAGCCTGTTAAGGAATACGTATTCCCTCCCCTCAGCTTGCTTAATCAGGAAAACAACGTTAAAAATGAAGACGTAAGCGAAGAAATGCGTTCAACAGCAATAAAGCTTGTTGAAACTTTAAGAAGCTTCAAGGTTAAGACAAGAATAATCGACGTTTCAAGAGGCCCTTCGATTACAAGATACGAGCTCGCTCCCGAAGAAGGCGTAAGAGTTCGTACTATAGCAAACCTTGTTGACGATATTTCCCTCAGCCTTGCAACCTCAGGCGTAAGAATTGAAGCGCCTATTCCGGGTAAAGCGGCTGTCGGTATAGAAGTGCCAAACAAAAACGTTTCTACAGTATACTTAAAAGAGCTTATTGACACGCAGCAGTTCAGATCTGCAAAGAGCCGCGTTACAGTTGCTCTCGGTATGGACGTTGCAGGTACACCCATATACGTTGATATTGCAAAAATGCCCCATATGCTTATTGCGGGTGCTACCGGTATGGGTAAATCGGTTTGTATCAACGCTATGATCGTGAGCTTGCTTTACAAGGCTACTCCCGATGAAGTAAAGCTTATACTTATCGACCCTAAGAAAGTTGAGCTCAGTATATATAACGGACTCCCCCACTTGCTTGTTCCCGTTGTTACCGATCCCAAAAAGGCGGCAGGAAGCTTGCACTGGGCTGTTACTGAAATGGACAGACGCTTCGAGCTTATCGAAGAAGTGGGCGTTCGTGATATTGCAAGCTACAACAGAATCACAAAAGACGACCCCGAAAAAGAATTTTTACCCCAGATAGTTATAGTAATAGACGAGCTTGCTGACCTTATGATGACAGCGCCCAAAGAGGTTGAAGATTCTATCTGCCGACTTGCTCAGAAAGCAAGAGCTGCAGGTATGCACCTTGTGATCGGTACTCAGAGACCTTCGGTTGACGTTGTAACAGGTCTTATCAAGGCAAACGTTCCCTCAAGAATTGCGTTCACTATGGCATCTCAGGTAGACTCGCGTACGATTATTGATATTGCCGGAGCTGAAAAGCTTATCGGTCGAGGCGATATGCTTTACGCACCCGTCGGCTTCTCAAAGCCTGCGCGTGTTCAGGGCTCATTCGTCAGCGAATCTGAAATAGAAAAAATAATCGACTTTATAAAGACCACGAGCGGTGTAAGCTCTTACGATTCATTCGTTATAGAAAGTATCGAAAAGGAAGCCGCTAAGTGCGGTGAAGGCAGAGGCGGTCACTCAGGTGACGAGGATGACGGCGAAGAAGGCGGAGATCCCTTGTTCAGAGCGGCTGTCGAGCTTGCAATTGAATCAGGCAAGATATCAACCTCGCTTTTGCAGAGACGTCTTTCTATTGGATACGGCAGAGCCGCAAAGCTTATAGATAAGATGGAACAAAAGGGTATCGTAAGCGCACCAGAAGGTCAGAAACCCCGTTCTGTGTTGATCAGCAGACAGGATTATATGGAAATGGCGTTTAAACAAGAAGATTAAAATATTATTTAGACAGGAGAAAGCTTATGGCAATTCTTATAGCAATAGACGGTCTTGACGGTTCCGGAAAGGAAACCCAAAGCAAAAGATTGGTTAAATATCTTACAGAAAAAGGCAAAAAAGTCAGACTCCTCTCTTTTCCAACTTACGACGGACGCGGCTCAACCTTCGTCGACATATACTTAAAAGGTGAGCTTGGCAAGAATCCCGAGGATACAAACGCTTACGCGGCATCGGTGTTCTTTACGCTCGACAGATATTACAGCTATCGCACTGACTGGTCGAAGGATTATCTTGACGACGACACTTATATAATCGCAAACAGATATACCTCAGCAAACGCGGTGCATCAGCTTTCAAAGCTTCCAAGAGAAAAATGGAATGATTTTCTTGAATGGCTTTGGGATTTTGAATTCAAAAAAATAGGCCTCCCTGCTCCCGACAAGGTAGTTTATCTTGAAATGACGCCCGACGTCTCAATGTCGCTTATAAACAGCCGTTCAGAACAGACGGGCAGAGTTAAGGACATTCACGAAGCAGATGATAATCACCTGAAAAAAAGCTATGCCGCCGCTCTTTATTCAAGCGAAAAGCTCGGCTGGGATATGATACACTGCTGTGATGAGAATGGCAATTTGAGATCTATTGCAGATATTTTTGACGATATCGTTAAGGTGCTTGAAATATAAAATCTAAGGAGTTTTGATCATGGTATATATCTTTTTGGCAGACGGCTTTGAGGAAATAGAAGCATTGACACCCATCGATATGCTTCGCCGCGCTGATATCGCCATCACATCCGTTTCAATAAACGAAACCGAAGTTGTTACAGGTGCTCACGGAATAAAGGTAGTTGCAGACCGTACGATAGACAATACACCCGTAGAAGATATAGATATGGTCATACTTCCGGGCGGACTTCCCGGCGCTGACAACCTCAGAGCAAACAGCAAGGTTCAAAGCTTTATTGACAAAGCCTACGCAGAAGACAAGTATCTTTGCGCTATTTGTGCAGCTCCAAGAATTTTAGGAGAAAAAGGAATATTGTCAGGCAAAAAGGCAACCTGCTATCCCGGATTTGAAAAATATCTCGAGGGCGCTGAGATTCTAAAAGACGGCTGTGTTACCGATGGCAAGGTTATTACCGCTATGGGTATGGGAAAATCAATTGATTTTTCTTTAGCTATTATAAAAGCGCTGAAGAACGCTGATACAGCTGAAAAAATTAAAAACGCAATTTTTGCATAATACTTTATAAAAATGAAACATATTAACATAAAAGAAGAAAAAAACAAAATCAGAAACGAGCATAAGGAAAAAAGAAAAAGCATCCCTCTTGACGTAAGAAAGCAAAACGATGCTCTTATCTGCAAAAAATTTCTCTCACTCAATTCATACAGATACGCAGATACGATACTCTTGTATTCCCCGTTAGCCGACGAGATAGATACGTCGGAAATTATGAAAGACGCATTCTCAAAGGGTAAAACAGTTGCATATCCGCGCTGTGTCGAGGGAAACGAAATGGTATATCACATTATTTCATCCAAAGAACAGCTCGTATCGGGTAAGTACGGCATAAGAGAGCCTATGGAAGATCTACCCGTGTATCAAAACAACGGCGATAACGCTATTTGCATTCTGCCCGCCATCGCATATGACAAGAAAGGCTATCGAATAGGATATGGAAAAGGCTATTACGATAGATTTCTTTCAAAATTTAAAGGCATAAAGGCAGGTCTCATATACAGCGATTTTGTGATAGACGAAATCCCGAAAGGAAAATTTGATTTAAGATCTGATTTGATCATTACCGAAAAAGGAGTGGTAACTTTTGCAAAAAATTAAAGGCACGTTCACTGCCCCGTTGCTTGTGCTTGTAATATACGTACTGCTCATTTTGTCGAGATATATAAACCTTGAATCACTGCAGGTCAAAGACAATATCTATATGTCCTTGATAATATTACAGGTAATGATATTTATGATCCCCGGTGTATTTTACTGCAAACTGAGAACCGAAAACAACGCAAAAAATCTTCGTCTCACAAAATTTTCGGCAAGAAAGGCATGGTTCGTTGCTTCGTGCTTCGGCGTTCTCGTATTTGGAAGCACGCTTTTGAACACAGCGTCCTTTTATCTCTTCGGAAGCAACGACAGCTATTCAATTTACGGAACGTATGCTTCTATAGGCGACAACGGCTGGACAAACCTTGTATATATAGTAATTACGTTTGCATTACTCCCTGCAATTACCGAGGAATTTATTTTCCGCGGAATATTACTCTCGGAATATTCAAGCTACGGCGTATCAACAGCAATTATACTCTCATCGGCTATGTTCTCTATGCTCCACTTCAGCTTGAATCAATTCTTTGTATATTTCTTCTGCGGTGTGGTTACAGCTTATGCCGTTTACATAACGCAATCACTTTTTGCCGCTATGCTGTTACATTTTTTAAACAACCTGTACGCAATATTCTTTGAATCGATTTTATGGGACGTTATAAAATCGCCCAACAGCTTAATTTTCTTTTTGTTCGTTATTATGACATTATTTATTGTATTTCTTGTGTTATCATTAAACGGAGCAGAAAATATACTTTATACATCAGGTGTTAAGGGCGAGCAATCTCCCCCCGAAGCTCAAAAAAGAGAGGGCGGTATAAAGCTTTTATTCGAAGCTTTGGTTTCACCAAGCTTTCTCGGTTGCATTTTACTGTATCTTGTAGCAACACTTATAATTTAAACGCTATTTATTTTTGATATATTGTTTGAAAAGGGAAAAATAATATGAACGAAAATGAACTCAAAAAAGACGCTGTTCAGAGTAACGATCTGACAGCGGAACCTACTCCCCTTCCCGACAACAACACGGAAGAATACTCCGATCTTGATATCTTCGATTTTGATGCCCATAGAAAATCCAAATTGGAAGAAAATAATCAAGTTCGAAGCGAAGCGGCAAGCTTAGATAATCAAAATCAGTTTGCTGATATTGTCAGCTCAGAATTACAAAACAAATCAATTACGGATGTGCCTGCAAAAAAAGTGGTTTATAATTCATCAAACGGTCAGAGAAGAACTCCCGTTGTACCAAAGATTCCAAAGGACAAAAAAGAGAAAAGGATTAAACCGATGAAACCGATCGTGGATGATGCTCGTCCAAACGTTGGACTTATACTCGCTAAGTCTTTGATTTATATAGCTGCAGTGCTTCTTATCTCTTGTCTGTGCGCATATTACGTTATCGTAGTATCAAACGACGTATTTGCTTTTGTAAAATCCGACACAACAACAGAGGTAAGCATTCCCGAATACGCTACACTTAAGCAGATCGCGGATGAGCTGTACGAGAAGGACGTAATTAAATATCCAAAGATATTTGTGCTTTACACGACTATCAAGGGTAACAACTCAGGAAAATATCTTTCGGGAACTTTCTCGGTTTCCCCATCGCAAAACTATGATGAACTGTTATCGACGTTTATTGCCAAAAAAGATTACACGTTGACTGAGGTTACAGTAACGATCCCCGAAGGCTATACAGTTGACGATATAATCAAGCTTCTCGTTGAAGAAAAGGGTATCGGTACAAAAGAAGGCTTTATTGACGCTATCCAAAACGGTGAATATGACTATTGGTTTGTTAAAGATCTTACCGACCTTAACCCCAACAGAAAATACAGACTTGAGGGTTATCTCTACCCTGACACCTACTATTTCTATAAAGAATCCGATGAAACAGTTATCATCAATAAAATGCTGAAAAACTTCCATTCCAAATTTAATATTCAATACAAGCAGGAATGCGAAAAAGCAGGAATGAGTGTCGATGACGTAGTAAATATGGCGTCTATTATACAAATGGAAGCTAAATACGCAAGCGACTACGCTGACGTTTCTTCAGTATTGCATAACAGACTTAACAGCTCATATTATATGTACAGACTCGACTGCGACTCAACTATCCAGTATTTACTTGAAGAGCGCGTGGAAGATCTGACCCACGAGCATACTCTTATCGAGCATCCATATAATACGTATAAAAATTCGGGACTCCCCCCCGGCCCCATAAGCAACCCGACGTTGAAGGCAATCAGAGCCGCGCTTTATCCTGAAAAGACCTCGTACTACTTCTTCGTTTCTAACACTAAGGGTTATATGCTGTATGCAAGAACTCTTCCTGAACACAATGCTAATATAGCTGCTGTTCGCGCAGAGTCTGAAGGCACAAAAAAGAATGATGATTAAGTTATAATAATATATCCCCGTATTTCACACGGGGATATATTTAAAGGTGAAAATAATGAGTATAGAACTGTTATCACCCGCAGGTGATATGGAAAAATTAAAAAGCGCTTGTCTGTATGGCGCTGACGCAGTATATTTAGCCGGCAACATATTCGGTATGCGCGCTTTTGCCACAAACTTTGACGTTGAGGGCATTTACGAGGCTGTGAAATACGCCCACTCGCTCGGCAAAAAGGTTTATCTGACGGTAAACACTATGCCTCATTGGTACGAGTATGAGATGCTCGAAAAATATTTGTGCGATATAAAAGATGCGGGAATTGACGCATTGATCGTTTCCGACCTCGGCGTTTTTGAAACTATCAGAAAAGTGCTTCCGAAAATGGAGATACATATCTCAACTCAGGCAAATACCGTAAGCCACGCTTCGTGTAACGCTTGGCATAAGATGGGCGCATCAAGAATCGTTCTCGCAAGAGAGTTGACTTTTGATGAGATCAGAGAAATAAGAAAAAGAATTTCTCCCGAGCTTGAGCTTGAATGCTTTATTCACGGTTCGATGTGTATTTCGTATAGCGGAAGATGTCTTATTTCGGGCAATCTGAATAACAGAGATGCAAACAGAGGCGCTTGTTCTCAGCCTTGCCGTTGGAATTACAAGATGTATGAAATAGAGGAAGAAAAACGCCCCGAGGAAAGAATGCCCGTTATTGAAACAGACCTGGGTACTTTTATTATGGCATCGAAGGATATGTGTATGATAGAGCATATCCCCGACCTTATGGAATGTGGTATAGACTGCTTTAAGATCGAAGGCAGAATGAGAAGCGCTTATTATACTGCTTGTGTTACAAATGCTTACAGAATGGCTATTGACAGCTATACGAAGGATAAGGCAAATTACACTTATAACCCGCTTTGGAAAAGAGAGCTCGAATCTGTCAGCCACAGAGAATATCATACAGGCTTTTTCTACGACAACGTGCGTGACGAGGCAAATATAAGCTCAGGAAATAAGAACGTTTGCGAGCAGTCTTATTTTGCAGTTGCCGAAGGATATGACAAAGATAAAGGACTTGTTTATTTCAGACAGAGAAACAAATTTAAGGTTGGAGACGTCGCGGAAATTCTTTCTCCCGGAAAAGTCGGTCAAAAATTTACGGTTGAAGAAATATACAACGAAAAGAATGAGCCCCTCGAATCAGCCCCCCACCCCGGAATGTACGTGTACGTAAAGGTACCTTTCGAGGTGAAAGAAGGCGATATTATGAGAAGCTCATTCCAAGATAACTAAAACACAAAAGGGGCTTTTGAAAAAGCCCCTTCCGAAAAGTGCCCTCTTGACTCCCTCAAAACTTTTATAAATAAAAATATAGGACGGATATCTAATCCGTCCTGTTTTTTTATTATAAATAGCTCTGCATTGTTTCCTTGCAAGCTGCCAATGCCATATTCGCCTTTTCGGGTGTTTCACCGTTTACGAGGAAATAGAGCTTAAGCTTAGGCTCTGTCCCCGAGGGTCTTACTACAACAACGTCGCCGTTTGCATTTACATAGTAGAGAACGTTCGACGAGGGAAGTCCGGTAGGCTCTGTATTGCCCGTTTCAACGTCCGTAATAATACCGGTCTTATAGTCACGCACAGATGTTACCTTGATGCCGCCCATTGTCTTCGGAGGATCATTTCTCAAGTTTTCCATGAAAGCATCCATCTTTTCCTTGCCGTCAAGACCTTCCATATATATGTTCTGTACACCCTCAAAGTAATAACCATACTTTTCATAGAGCGCAAGCAACGCATCATAGAGCGTCATATTCTTCTGCATATAGTATGCAGCCATTTCACAGATAAGCATTGTAGCAACAACAGCATCCTTATCTCTTGCGTAAGTGCCCTTGAGGTATCCGTAGCTTTCCTCAAAGCCGAGCATAAAGTCGCCGTAGCCCTTAGCCTCATAGTTCTTTATAACTTCACCGATAAACTTGAAGCCTGTCAATACGTTGTGTATAACAACTTCGTTATCCTTGCATATCTTTGTCGCAAGCTCGGTAGAAACGATAGTCTTAACCGCATAAGGATTCTCGAGCTTTATGCCCTTTTCCTTGTACGCTGTAATAACGTAGTCAAGCAAGAGTGAACCAACCTGATTACCTGTAAGCGTTGTAAACTCGCCATCCTTCTTACGAGCCATAATACCAACTCTGTCAGCATCGGGGTCAGTCGCAATAATAAGGTCACTCTTTACGCTTTCAGCAAGCTTAATTCCCTCTTCGAAAACCTCGGGAAATTCGGGGTTCGGGTTAGGTGTGCCGGGGAAATTGCCGTTAGGAGCCATCTGACTGTCAACAGTATAAAGATATTTGAGTCCACACTGCTTCAAAATCTCGGGAACAAGAACTCTACCCGTACCATGAAGGGGGGTATATACTATTTTCAAGGTATCGGCAACCTTTTCAAAAAGCTCGGGATAGATTGCCTGTTCTTTTACGTTCTTTAAATATTTTTCGTCAATTTCTCTGCCGATAATTACGATCTTACCATCTTTTACGGCAGAATCAAAATCAACTCTCTTTACGTCATCAAATATATCGGTCTTGCTCATATATTCAGCAACGGTCTTTGCTTCCTCGGAAGCAAGCTGCGCGCCGTCTTCCCAATATGCCTTATATCCATTATATTTGCTGGGGTTATGTGATGCTGTAATGTTAATACCCGCAATACAGTTAAGCTCTCTCAATGCAAAAGAAAGCACGGGAGTGGGACGAAGCGATTCAAAAATATATGCCTTAACGCCGTTTGCAGCCAAAACCTCAGCAGATACCTTTGCAAATCTTTCTGCATTATTACGGCAGTCGTATGCGATTGCAACCCCTCTGTCTGCCTTTCCGATACTGTTTATAAGATTCGCAATCCCCTGAGTTGCTCTTCCAACCGTATAAACGTTCATAGCATTTGTTCCTGCGGTCATAATTCCGCGAAGACCTGCTGTTCCGAATGAAATATCCGACGAAAACCACATTTTCTTCTCGTCGTCATTATCTTCCATTTTCAAAAGAGCCTCTCTCACGTCACTGTCAAGATCTTCTCTTTCTTTCCATCTTGTATATTCTTTCAAATAATCTAACATAGTCAACCGGTTCTCCTTCCGTTTGTCTCTATATGTTTATAAATTCCAATAATCTCGTATCTCGGCACCTCGAGTTCAAGCCAGAATAAAAATCTTGATATCTCTCCCTTGCCTTCAAACACAACGTCAAAATAATATTCTTTTTCCGAATAGTATATGGGTAATGAATCAACCTTATTCAATCTGTATCCAAAAAATCTTGCCGCCTCTAACACCGCGCCCAGCTTGTTCTCTTCTCCAAAGTGAAAGCCTATCTCTAAATAGTCTCCCTCATTAAAACAATCTGCGCAGTCTATATTGGATATATCTCTTTTCAGTAATGCAAATTTTGTAACCTTGCCGTTTGCGCTCTCCACGTTGCAGGTCAATACGATCTTCAATTCATACTTGCGTATCATATTGCCAAATCCCGAAAGTCTTCCGTCCTCGGAGTTCTCGATCGGTAATATGCAATACGGATGACGGCTGTAATAGACTTCCTCACATACTGCCGCAAACGATTCTTCATACAAAACTCGCGCGTCAAGCAGGCACTCTGAAAATTTATTGAAAGCAATATCTGCAAGAGAGTTCTTCAAATACACGACCGTATCCGTTTCAAAATCGGTATCGGATCTGTTATTCAAAACACTTGCTACTTTTTCGGGCGAAAGACACTCGACACATTTTAATCTGTCAAACATATCGATAGCCCTCTTTACAGCTGAAACATAGCTCTTGTTCTCATCTAAAACAAAGCAGCTATTTTCTCTGTCCGAAAAAAGCCATTCGTATTTTTCTCTGAACTCGTCGTTGTCAATATTATCAACAATTTCTGCTTTTTCAGATATATGCGCTACCCTTTTTTCAAGATTTCTTGAAACAGTAGAATCAATATTCCTCAAGTTTTCATCTATTTTCAGATTTTTCTCTTCAATAGATCCCATATATAAATTCCTTTACTATAAAAGCTTAATCTATATTATCTTCAAGCAGCTTAAAGCTGTCGCACAGAAACTCCTGCAATTCGTCAGCGGAAAGCTGTCTTTGAGCAAGAAGGGCCAACATATATACCTGGTGCGCAATAATCTTTGACTTTTCACTTGCCGGATCATTGCAAAGCTTCTTGATAAGTGCGCTTTGTGTGTTAAGAACGAGCGTTGACTCAAGAGGAATATTCATCTGCTCCATACCACCCTGAGCGGCATAGAATCTCATCATATCATCCATTCTTCTTGCGTCCTCGGATATATTAAGAAGCGCGGGAGTCTTTGCCTCTGCTAAAGACTCAAATTTAACGTTAAGCTTTTCATTCTTGCTAACTTCCTTAAAAAGCTTTGCAAGATCTTCATTTTCAAAAACCTCGCCGTCGCCCTTTAAGGCTTCTATATCCGCGTCAACTCTTACAAACTTTATACTTCTGTCCTGCTCAAGCATACTCATAAAAGATGCGTCAATAACCTTGTCAAGCAATGCTATTTCTATTCCCTGAGCATTAAACAGAGAAATATACTGAGCCTGAATAGTCTTGTCAGTTGCATAGTAAACGGTATTTTCGTTTTTCTCTTTTGCCTTTTCAAGATATTCGTCGACAGTAACGTGTCTGCCGTCTGTCAAAGCAAACATAAGGCTACCCTTTGCTCTGTCGTAGAACTTACGGTCGCGCATACAACCGTATTCTATAAACATCTTTATGTCATCCCAAAGAGCTTCATACTTTTCACGCTCATTGGTAAACATACCGTTTAGCTTATCTGCCACCTTCTTTACGATGTGCGCTGACATTTTAGAAACGTAAGCGCTGTTCTGAAGATAGCTTCTCGATACGTTAAGAGGTAATTCGGGACAGTCAAGGACACCCTTGAGCATAAGCATAAACTCGGGGATTACTTCCTTTATGTTATCTGCAACAAATACCTGATTGTAATATAACTTAACCTGACCTTCAAGGCTGTCGTATTCGTGATTTAATCTGGGGAAATATAAGATTCCCTTAAAGTTAAGAGGATAATCTGCGTTTATATGAATATGGAACAATGGCTCTCTGTAATCAGAGAATACCTTCTTGTAAAACTCATTATATTCGCTCTCCTCGCACTCAGACGGAAGCTTTTGCCATAATGGCGTTGTATCATTTATCGGCTTATTTTCGTGTTCGCAATCACACTCTTCGCCGTTATGTTCGTGGTTACATTTATGCTCCTCGCCTACGTTTACAAAGTATATTTCAACGGGCATAAAAGAGCAATATTTATTTAAAATTTCTTTTATCTTATTTTCGGATAAGAATTCCGCTTCCTCATCGCTGATGTGCATAACGACATCTGTTCCGCGTCCTTCCTTTTCTGCATCCTCAAATATTTCATATTCACCTGCTTCGTTACATACCCATTTTACAGCAGGCGCACCGGTATATGATTTTGTTATTACGTCAACAGTATCACTAACCATAAATGACGAATAAAATCCGAGACCAAAATGTCCGATTATACCGTTTTTCGAGGTATCCTCTCCCTCGTATTCCTTTATAAAATCAAGCGCACCCGAGAGCGCTATCTGACAAATATAATTCTTGACTTCGTCCAAAGTCATACCTATACCGTTATCGCTGACGGTCAAGGTTTTTTCTTCTTTATTGAGAGTTACGGTAATCTTAAAGCTGTCTTCAATATCCTTAACCTTACCCAAAGAAATAAGTCTTCTGAGCTTAGTTACAGCGTCACTTGCATTACTTACGATCTCGCGGAGAAATATCTCCTTTTCCGAATAAAGCCATTTTTTTATAATGGGAAATATATGCTCTGTCTCGACGGAAATTCCGCCCTTATTCATATTCTCTTTATTCGACATAAAAAACACACTCCTTCTTGGAATCAAACATGGTACTGCTAATTAAAGATAGGGGGACCCACAAAAAATATGAGTCCCCTTTTTCTTTACAAACAATTATTCTGCTTTGGTTTCTTCGGTTGCTTCAGCTACAACTTCTTCAGCCTTTACTTCTTCAACCTTTGCAGCCTTCTTCTTTGTCTCTTTCTTAGCTTCTTTAGCTGCTTCCTGTTCGTCAGCAACGAGCTTTATAAGAGCCATTTCTGCTCCATCACCGCGGCGGGGACCCAATTTGTACATACGGGTATAACCACCGTTTCTGTCTGCATATTCGGGAGCGATAGTATCAAAAAGCTTTTTAACTACGTCTTCTTTTGTAATGAAAGCCATAGCAGCTCTTTTAGCAGCAAGAGTATTCTTCTTGCCGAGTGTAATCATTTTTTCGGTCAAGCTACGTACTTCTTTAGCTCTGGTAAGAGTTGTTTCAATGGAGCCGTTCTCCAAGAGATAGGTCAC
>SVRB01000021.1 GCA_015065045.1 Oscillospiraceae bacterium
CACACACCAAATCCCTGCACTGTGTGTAACAGATACGTCAAAGCTCTGCGATTTTGACGTATCTGTTACACACAGTGCAGGGATTTGGTGTGTGGCCTAACGAGTATTCGGAAATAAAATCGCTGATTACGTATTTTTTGAAAAGCTCGCGGCAGTCAACTATATGTAATTTTATATCAAGGAGCTCGGCAGTTTTTTTAGCCGCGGATATATCTGTATAGTCGTGCATTTCGAGAACTATACCTTCTACTGTATGCCCCTCGTTTTTTAGCTTATAAGCAGTATAAGTGCTGTCAACACCGCCGCTCATTCCAACAAGTATTTTCATAAACATTCCTTATGATGTATAAGTTAAATTTGAATAATAACGTCTTCTTCTGTAGGATTTTCAGCCGCTTCGACAGCCATTCTGTCGCATTGTTCGTTGTATTCGTGGCCGTTATGTCCCTTGACCCAAACGTATTCGATATCGTGAACTGAATCAAGTGTAAGCATTTTTTCCCAAAGGTCGATATTAAGAGCTTTTTTTCGGTCGCTTTTTATCCAGTTGTTAGCCTTCCATTTTTTAGCCCACCCCTTTGTCATTCCGTCTATAAGATACTTTGAGTCGGAATATAAAGTAACCGAACACTTTTCGGTCAAGGCTTCAAGGGCTGTAATTGCCGCGCGAAGCTCCATACGGTTATTTGTAGTTGAGAAATACCCCTTTGATATTCTTTTCTCTGTTGACATATATACTAAAATCGAGCCGTATCCGCCGGGGCCGGGGTTGCCCTTACAAGCGCCGTCAGTATAAATATCTACGTGTTTTTTCGGATAGTTTGGGTTTATCATATAGCAAGCTCTTTTCCTATATTGATTATCGTATTATAAATAAGCTTCTGGAATTGCTCGGCAACCATATCTGCCGTTTCTTTAACCTCTTCGTGTGTGAGCGGCTTTGTATTAAGACCTGCCGCCATATTTGATATACAGCTTACAGCGCACACCTCAGCGCCCATATGTCTTGCGACCATAGCTTCGACTGCCGTACTCATTCCGACAGCGTCAGCGCCAATTGTTCTTGCCATATTTATTTCTGCAGGGGTTTCGTAAGAAGGGCCTGTAAACTGAATATACACACCCTCGCGGAGAGGTATATCAAGCTCGTTTGCTGTGTTTTTTAATATACTAAGCATTTTTCTGTCGTAAACACAGCTCATATCGGGGAATCTTACGCCAAGCTCGTCTATGTTTTGTCCGATAAGAGGGGAGGGAACGAATGACGTAATATGGTCTGTCAAAGCCATAAGAGTTCCGGGGGTAAATGTCTTATTTATTCCGCCTGCTGCGTTTGTAAGAATTATTTTCTTAGCACCAAGCATACACATAAGTCTTACGGGCAGAACGACGTCTGTCATTTTATATCCTTCGTAATAGTGGACTCTGCCTTGCATAACCACAACGGGAACGTTTTCTATATATCCAAACAAAAATCTGCCGTTATGTCCGCTTACTGTCGAAACGGGGAAGCCGTCAATAGAGCTGTATTCTACAACCTCTCTGACGTCTATAGTATCTCCGAATCCGCCAAGACCAGAGCCTAACACCAGTGCAATTTTTGGTTCAAAGCTTGTTTTTTCTCTAACTTGATTATAGCAATTAAGCAGTTTTTCGTATACCTGATTCATAAGATTTATTCCTCTTTTTGTTTAGCTTTCTTGAAAACTATGAGCTTGCTGAAAATGTAATTAAGAATAATAACGATCACAGCGATCACAATTTTTGAAATAAGGTCGTTTATACTACAAAGATCAACCATAACAAAGAACATAGCGCTGTTTAAAACAAGCGTAACGAGTCTGAGTGATGCGAACTTTGTGAACTGTGTAAGCAGATGCTTTAATTTTAAATTTTTATCCTCAAACACGAACAGCTTGTTTGTAACAAAAGCAAATATAATAGCAATTACCTGTGATAATATATTCGCTATATTTTCGTTGATGCTAAAAGTATTGGCGAGAATAATATAAGAAACAAAATCAACGGCTGTTGTAAGGACACCGAATACCAAATAAGTTATTATATGCTTGTTTTTTTGGTAAATTGAAAGCAAGGATTTAATCATTTGAAATATTTCTTTCTTCTATAATTTTTTTATATTCGTCGTATGAATACAAAAGATTTAACGTATCGATCAAAGCCGACGTTGATATATTTAATGGCAGGTTTAGTCTTTTTTTGAGCCAATTTCTTTTCTCTGACGAGTTTTCTGTACCCGTAAAACCGTCTTCGAAAAGGTCAAGACTTGTAATTTTTCTTTTTGTATCCGACAAAATATCTTTTTTCGCGAACGGTGAAAGCAGATCGCGGAGTATGTCTGCGTCAATGCCTTCAACACCGAGATATCCCTCTTTTGAGGGCGTAGTCTTTCGGCTTTCCTTGCCTTCGATCTGTGGGGGATACAGGTGAATTATCTTTTCTTTCGGAAGTATTGATCTAAGATGGTTTCTGATTACAAGTCCCGCGCCGTCGCTGTCGGTTAAAACGATTATACCGTTTTTGTCGGCAAGTTTTTTTATAAAGTCTTTGTTTTCGTCTGACTTGAATATGGAAAAACCGTCTGTCTTGATTATTTGTCCGTCAATAATAGATTTAAGCTTTATTACATCGTATTTACCCTCGACGATAATAGGGATGTCGAGCTTTATTTTTGCAATACTCATTTAAGTCTACCCGTCATAAACAGCTTGATCAGCAGTATATCAAGTGTATCATAGCTGTCAAAGCTGAACGATTTGATCTTTAAGTCGGCTTCGTGGCAGAGGGAGATAGCCTTTTGAAGTCCGTTCTTGCTTAGGCTTTTTACTCTTTGACTGTAAATTCCGACTCTGTATTCATGTATACCCGTTTTTTTGGAAATATCAGCTTGAGCTATGCCTGATTCGGCTAATATTTTTACAGTATACATTTCCGAATAAGTTTTCATAATACTACCGAGAATAACCTCGGGCGCTTCTTTGTGAAGCTTCATTTCATTCAGGATCGAAAATGCTCTTTCCGAGTCTCCTGCAATAATGGCATTGGAAAAATCAAAAGCATCAATTTCATTAACGATCGATGAAACTATATGAATATCACTTTCCGTAACGGTGTTACGTCCGTTTTGCAACACGTAATAAGTAAGCTTTGATATTTCGTTGTTGAGTGTTGTCATATCGCGTCCGCAGTATTTTACAAGCATATTGCATACGTTCATATCAGCTGATACCTTTGATGCGGAAAAATGCTTTTGTATCCACGAAGCGAGTTTTGCGGGGGATTCTTTGACAAATCCAACCGTTGTAAGAATTTTGTTCAGTCTTGCAAAAAGCTTAGATGGCTTTTTTTCTGTTCCTGCGTCAAAGTTTTCGGGCCTTGTGTCAAAAACAACGACAACGTCGTCGTATTCTTTAAGCACCGAAAGACAGTCCTCAAGAAATGCAAGATCATCCTCGGAAGCTTTTTTCCACTCGACGTCGTAAATATTTATAAATCTCTTGCTCATATCCATAGATGGCATAGAAGCCGTCTCCATAACGGTCTGGCAAAGCACAGAAAGGCTTTGTCCCTCTCCCGATAAGACAACGCTGCCCGTACCGTCTCCGCAAGTGTTTTTTTGCGCGAGCTTAAGATAATACTGCTTCAGATATTGCTCCTCTCCGTAAAAGAGGAAGATACCGTGAAAATCAGTTTTTATGAGCTTTCCGAATTCTGTTGGCGTCATAAAAAAACCTCTAAAAACAATTATTCTTTGTATTCCAAAGTATAAATATTATGCTCTGTAACCACTCCGTGCATTTCTATCTCGTAATCAAGAACGATCTTGCCCTCTGATTCTCCGAAATGATTTTCAACATTTTTTGTGCATATACAGAAAGAGAAGGGCAGATTTCCGAGACAGTAAGAGCAGTTGCGTCTTGGGAATTCCGTATCAAACATAAGCGATGCCGGAGCTGCTCCCCTTCTTATAAGATTGATCATTGTAGGTCTCGCCTTTTTGAAACGAAGAGTGGATTCAATATCCGCCATTCCAAGCTCTTCATTTTCCTTGTATGTAATTTCTACGTAGTTATCCTTGATGGTCAGTGTGCCCACTGTTGAGAACTCAACGCATTCATCATAGTCTTTTTCGTTTTTGTCGGGGGTATAATCAACCTTAGGCGAGCATCCCTTTTGAGAAAAGGGGCTGTCATCGGGGAGATTTACTTCAGAAATAAGCGAACGTATTTTTATTTTTATATTCTTTTTAATTTCTTGTGTACTCATAATAAATATTTCCTATACCAAATCGTTTGTCAGGTCGCCGTTACCGCTGACGGGAATTGCATTCCCGAGGTAAGTAGGCTTCGGCTTGAATATGCAATATAAAAAATCCTTGTCCCGCGCTATGATTTCGCGAAGCTCTCTGTAGGCTTGTCCTGCATAAGCGCGTGGGTCTGATGCGTAACCTACAGCTTCAATACCAAATTCATTTGCAATATAAAGGGCTCTGTAAAGGTGGTATTCCTGGGTTACAATAACCATTGATTTGACCTTAAACACGTCTCTTGCGCGATAGATGCTTTCGTATGTCGAGAATCCTGCGTGGTCCATAAATATATCTTGCGACGGTACGCCTTTTTCAATAGCGTAGCTTTTCATTACGTTTACTTCGTCATAATCTTTTCTTCCGTGGTCGCCGCTCATAATAATTTTTGAGGAAACGCCTTTGTTATAGAGGTCGATAGCATAGTCGAGTCTGTGTTCAAGCATAGGCTTGGGACTTCCGTTTTTTACTCCTGCGCCAAGCACGAGTATGCAGTCGTACGTTGTATCGAATTCTTTTACGATCTGTTTTTCTGTGGACTTTATTACGTAGAAATTTATACATAAAGCCAATACAGCAAAAATAGCAAAAATGATTGCTGAAATAATTATAATTCTTTTTACGGTGCGTTTTTTCATTTTAACTCTCTTAATATATAATAATATATAATATATTTTATCATAAAGCAAAATAAGTGTCAACAATATTTGGTATATCCCAAACAGATAGAAATTATTTAAAATAACGCAAAAAATATGAATTTATCCGTAATTTTTGAGAAAGAATAATAAAAAAAGAAACGGAAAAGAGCATATATGAGAAAATTATTTTACGGAGTAAAGGTGAGCTTGGTAACAGCGCTGATAATGTGCGCAGTTATGGGGATATATACGGTGTTTTATAATCAAACGGTGGAGACGAGAATAAAAGAGGGGTCTGACAGTTCTAAGGTTATACTTGTTCAGGAAAAGTTAAAGGAGCTGGGGCTTTATGACGGCAAGTGTGACGGGGTATACGACATCGATACGGCTGACGCTGTGAGAAGGTTTCAGGAATATAACGGGATTTATGCCGACGGAGTATGCGGAAATGAAACTCTGCAGAAATTAGGGCTTTCAATTTATACGTATAACGAGCTTGAAATTGACGTATTGGCAAGGCTTATAGAGGCGGAGGTGGGGAAGGCTGATTTTCAGACAAAGACCGCCTTTGGCGCTGTGGTTATGAATAGGGTAAAAAGCAAGGCTTATCCCGATACGGTTTTGCAGGTGGTTTATGCAAACGGCGCATTTGAAAGCGTGGGGAATGGCAGTATACGAAAGGTTAATCCGTCGGAGCAGAGCTACAGAGCCGCCGAGGATGCTTTGATGGGGTATGACCCGTCTGACGGCGCGTTGTACGTTTTCAGAAAAAAAGACGATACTGTGGGGAAAACTGTAACTTTAAAATGCGGAGATATATATTTCGCAAAGTAAAAAATTAAACCGTTTGTTTAGAGCTGTTCAACGAACGGTTTATTGCTTTCTTTGGATATATCTGCTATACTTTTTACAGTATCAAAGTGACAGTTAGGAGTAATGATTATGAAAGAAGCAAAAACAACGAAAAAGTATTTTGAACAAAAGGATACAAAGACGATAGAAGCTGTATTTATGACAATGACCGGAATAGGTACGATACTTTTGTTGCTGTGGACGTTTTTTTACCTGGGATTTGGATTTTTCGGCTTTCCGTTTTTGATAATCGGTGGATGTGGCTGGATTATGGTTCGATCTTCAAGAACAACGGAAGATGATTTTGACAGAGATGTTAAAAGAATTATGTCTTTGAACAACATTGAGGAAAACGAACATACTTTGAAAGAATACATAGTCGGAAAGAGTGAGTATATAAAAAAGGGCGCTGACAAAAAAATCAGAACAGCATACTATTGCGTGTCTGTATTTTCCTTCAAGAAAGAGACTTTCAGTATAAAAAAATATACCGTAAACCTGTTTGAAGAAAGCGTTACTGTGGCAGAATATAAATTAAACGTTGGCTGTAATTATAAAATTTCGGAAAAAGCATATACAACTGCAATAGGTGAAGTAAAACGCGATTTTCTTCTTATTGACGGAGAAGAGGAGATTGTAATTCCCGTTAATTTGAGCGTGTATGACACCGATGAGGTTGTAAAAAAGATTTCGCATAAAAGATAACGAAAAAGAGCTGTGATTTACAGCTCTTTTTTTATAATAACTTTACACCAGTCTCATATCGGTCTTTCGTGTGATTATATCCACGTTTTCAATGAGTACCTCAACTTCCATGCCGAGCGTGAATTTATCTACTCCGTTTGACAATGAATAGCTTCTCTCGTCAAAGTCATAATATCCGTTAAGTGATGATATCGGAACAAGTCCCTCGCACGTGTTGTCAAGCTCAACAAAGAAGCCGAATGACGTAACGCTTGTAATGATGCCCTTGAACGTTTGTCCGATAAAATTCAGCATATAAACAGACTTATAGAGGTCTTCGATGTCTCTTTCAGCCATTTGCGCTTTAATTTCGTTCTCGCTTGAATTTATAGCCGCTTTAGTTGCGAATGCAGTATATCTGCCTACGTTTCTGCTGTCTATTTCACCCTTTAGAACCTTTTTGATGATTCTGTGAGTAGCAAGGTCGGGATAACGTCTTATGGGCGACGTAAAGTGGCAGTATTTATCGATCGCAAGTCCAAAGTGAGCCTGACAGCCTGATGAATAACGGGCTTTCATAAGAGAACGGAGAAGTATTTTTGACAATACTCCGTCAAGTCCTTTTTCTTTTGCCTCAGTCAATACCTTTCTCAGCGCTGTCGGGTGGAGTGTCTTTGTATGCAATACAGATGTGTTCAATCCCAGATTATAGGCAAACATATCGAATGCCTTTATTTTCTCGGGATCAGGGTTTTCGTGTATACGGTAAACGCAGGGCATATCGCGCCACGACAGCCAGTTTGCAACACCTTCGTTCGCGCAAAGCATAAACTGCTCGATAAGCATTTCGGTAATACCGCGCTCGATTTTTATAATATCGGTCGGCTCGTTGTACTCGTTTACAATAATCTTAGCTTCGGTCGTCTCGATGTCAAGCGCGCCTCTCTTTGCGCTCTTTTTGTCGAGTATTCTGTATAGCTCGAGCATCAAGGGCAGAGTATCGCTTGTGATATGTTTATATTTATCGTAATATTCAGACTGTTTTTCTTTTTCGATAACGTCATTAAGCTCGGAGTATACACCCCTAACCTTTGAGTTTATTATGCTTTCTTTTACGTCAACGTCGGTAATCTCGCCGTTCTTGTCAAGACTTACGAATGCAGAGAGTGTATATCTGTCAACACCTGCGTTAAGTGAGCAAATTCCGTTTGACAGGGCTTTAGGCAGCATAGGTACGACCTTGTCTGCAAAATAAACGCTTGTTCCGCGAACGAAAGCTTCCTCGTCGAGTGCCGAATCCTCTGTTACGTAATGAGAAACATCGGCTATGTGAACACCGAGAATATATCCGTCATCGGTTCTTTCTACAGAAATAGCATCGTCAAGGTCCTTGGCGTCCTTTCCGTCGATGGTAAAGATGGTTTTATCTCGCAAATCAAGTCTGCCGTCAGGTAATATTTCCGACTCTGACAGCTTATCTGCGCTCTCAAGCACGTCTTTTGGGAATAGTGTTTTTATGTTGTGGCTGTGTAATACGGCATTATAGTTTGCAAGCAACGAATCGCTTTCGCCGAATACTGCTGTTATCTTTCCGCGACACGCATATTTTACTGACGGATAACGCAAGATCTCAACCTCAACCTTGTCTCCGATATCAGCGTCTGACAGATCCTCGCGGTTTATCAATACGTCAAAATTAAATTTCTTGTTGTCGGGAACAACGTAAAATACGGGTCTTGTTTTCTTTTTGCCCCTTGAAAGTAAGAGTGTACCTGTCAAGGTTTTTGCGGTATGGGAGATTATTTTTATAACCTTTCCCTCATCACTTTGACCCTGCGACCCTCTGTATTTCTGAGGGGTAAGATTTACAAGAACGATGTCTCCGTCGATAGCATCAAAGGTATTGTCTCTCGGTATAAAAATATCGCGTTCTTTTACTGCTTTACCATCGGGAGTAACAAATCCGAAGCCTCTTGCTGATGCTCGGAACGTGCCCCTTACAAAGCCGGAAAATCTTGTTGCGATAACCTTACCCTTTTTTGTGTAAACGATTTCTCCTGCTTCTTCGAGCTTTGCGAGAGCTTTGTAAAAAGCATCGTATTCATTGGTTTCATCACCGCAGATTATAGAGTAAAGCTCATAAGGCTTGTATGATGTGTCCTCTTGGTTTAAATATTCTTTAATTCTTTCAGTTAATTCCATTTATTTCTCCGAATAATAAATAATCCGCCTTGATTAAATAAGGCGGATAAGTGTTTTTAATAATTATGCAGCTGTTGTTCCTGAGTCTGTTGTAGAATCAGTAGTGTCAGAGCTTGTTGTAGAATCTGTTGTATTTTCGGGCTTGTTTTCTTCTGTTTCTTTAACTGTTGTAGTAACATCCTTGTTCTGATCAAAGTAGTCGTCAGCCTGGTTAGAAACGTCGGGCTGCTTAATGTAGATAACCAAAACGATTACAACGAAGATAATACCGATAACAGTTGTAAGCTTTGCGAGAGTTTTTTCGAATGACTTGCCTTTTGTTTTTCCAAAGAATGTATCTGCGGTTCCGCCACCGACAGCGCCCATACCCTTTGATTTACCCTGCTGCATAAGAACAGCGATAATAATAAATACAGCAGCTACTAAAAGTATGCCACCTAATACGTAATCAAATACACCCAACTTCATCATTTATAATATAACCTCCGATTAGATAAAATCATTTTATACTAAATTTCAATATACATTTTTGCACATACGGATATAATACCACAAAAAACCTCTAATTGCAATAGTATTTTCAACTTTTTTTGCCAATTTACAGATTTTTTGGAAGTGTAAAAAAGTTATACGTTCATAACCAACGGCAAAATCATAGGTTTTCTGTTTGTTTTTTCAACAAGATATCTGCTTACGCGGTCTTTAACGCGGCTTTTCATCTGCGTCCAGTCGGTAATATCGTCCTCAAGGCAATCCCAAAGAGCATCGGTTGCAATTTCTTTTACAGTATCAAGAAGCTCCTCGGATTCTCTTACGTAAACGAATCCTCTTGAAATGATATCGGGACCGGATATAATAGAGCGTTCTTCTATATCTACCGTTGCCACAACAACGATAAGACCGTCGAGCGCAAGATGTCTTCTGTCGCGCAAAACGATATTTCCGACGTCGCCGACACCGTATCCGTCAACAAGCACTCTGCCTGAGGGTACTGTTCCGTTAAAGCGCATTCCTTTTTTATCAATTTCAATAACCTTACCGATATCGCTTACCAAAATATTTTCGGAAGGCATACCCATCTGCAGAGCAAGATCTCTGTGCTGCATGAGGTGTCTGCATTCGCCGTGGATGGGAATGAAGTACTTAGGCTTGGTCAATGCGTGCATAAGCTTTAATTCTTCCTGACAGCCGTGTCCTGAAACGTGCACTTCAACAAGGTTGTCCTTAAATACCGAAACGCCCTTTTTCATCAGCTCGTTTATAATTTTATTTACAAGCTTTTCGTTTCCGGGGATAGGATGCGCACTTATAACAACAAGGTCGCTTGAATTTAATTCTACCTTATCGTGATCGGAAAACGCCATTCTGTAAAGTGCTGACATAGGTTCGCCCTGACTTCCCGTTGTTACGAGAGTTAGCTGATCGGGGCGGTATCTTTTTATTTCATTTATATCGATAAGAGTGCCTTCGGGGATATTCATATATCCAAGCTCGTTTGCAGCTCGAACAATATTTTGCATACTTCTGCCGAGCACGGCAACCTTACGGTTATATTTTTCGCTTGTGTTTATGATCTGCTGAACGCGGTGTACGTTAGATGAGAACGTTGCGACTACGATTCTTTTATCGGTGTGGTGCATAAATATGTTCTCAAGAGATGCGCCGACTGTTTTTTCAGACATTGTGTATCCGGGAATTTCCGCGTTAGTTGATTCGCACATAAGCAGGGTAACACCCTTTTGTCCAAGCTCGCCGAGTCTTGTAATATCCATCATATCGCCGTCAACGGGGGTAAGGTCAAGCTTAAAGTCACCCGAGTGTATAACCATACCGAGAGGCGTTTTTATAGCAAGACAGCAAGCATCGGCTATGGAGTGGTTCACGTGGATAAATTCAACGCTGAATGCACCTGCTTTAACCACATCACCGGGGTTTACGCAAATCAGCTGCGGGTCAACGTCAAGCACGTGCTCTGTCAGTTTGTTTTCTATAATACCTAAAGTGAGCTTAGTTCCGTAAATGGGGGGATTTATTGAGCGCAATACGTAGGGAATAGCTCCTATATGGTCTTCGTGACCGTGTGTGAGAAATATACCTCTGATCTTTGAGCTGTTTTTTTCAAGATATGATATATCGGGGATAACGAGGTCAACACCCAACATTTCGTTGTCGGGAAATCCAAGACCGCAGTCAACTATGATTATGTCATCCTGATATTCAAAAACAGTAATATTTTTGCCAACCTCGTTAAGTCCTCCAAGACTTATTACGCGGAGCTTTGCGTTATTCTTTTTCGCCATAGAAAGTCCTTCCTGATTTTAAAATTTATAAAAAAACAAAACGAAAAGACAAAGCATGTAAAAAAACACGCTTTGCTGGGGATGTATCATAAGCATAAACGTCGTGCCAGGCGGTCGGCATTTTCTTTTTTGCAAAACAAAAAATAGACGTCTGATGCTTATTTTTTTAAAACGTACAATATAACTGCCGATATTATACCAAATATATATGAATAAACTATGACGATATAAAAAATTGTATTACATTCGAATTTTATTTTATCGTCAAAAACAGGGCGGTGCATAGTACAAAAGAAAGGAAAGCGCCGCTGAGAAAACAGATAAAACCATTTTTGCCCCGCGATTTTTCTTTTGGTTTTGTTTCTTCATAAAAATATCCGCCGAGAATGTGTGTTTTTAAAATTCGGTTTGCCTCTCTGACCATCTCCGATTCTTTTATATCGGAGATATTGTCTTTGAGAATGAAATAAGCCTCTTCAAAAATGCAGTTTTTCTGATTTTTTAAAACGATTGCCTTTTTTTGTGTTCCAGTATACATATTTTCACCTCAAAAATAAAATTTTGTTTTTCTTTGTAAATATATTTTCCGTAAGAATTGGAAAATAATCACAGAGAAAGAAAAAATATTTTGAATAAAACCAAATGGATTGTCAATAATCAAAGTGGTGGTGAAAATAATGAAAAATAAAATTCAAACAAAAATTACATTCTGTGTTTGTGTGGTCTTACTTATGCTCATTATGCCGTTTCTTCCCGTGCAAGGAGAGGGTGAAATTTATGACAACACCCTGAGGCTTCACGTATTGGCGAATTCGGACAGTGAGGAAGACCAGAGCTTAAAGCTTTTGGTTCGCGATGCTATTGTAAAGGAAGCTGACAGCTTGGCAAGTGATTGCAAGGACGTTATGAGCGCAAAGAAAATATACTCTGAAAATCTCGGGGTGTTTAAGAGCACTGCCGAAAGAGTTATTGCCGAGCAGGGTTATGATTATGAAGTCAGCGTAACCTTTGACGAGGAGTATTATCCCGAAAGACAATATGAGTCGGTAAGGCTGCCGTCGGGAAGATATACTTCTTTGAAGATCAACATAGGAGAGAGTGTAGGTCAAAACTGGTGGTGCGTGTTGTTTCCTCCGTTATGCGTAGAAGCGGCTGAGGCAGAGGAAGAGTTTATACAGACAGGGTTTACACCAAACCAGATAAAAGTGTTGACAGACTCGGAAACTCCCAAATACGTGATAAGATTCCGTATACTTGAGTGGGCGGAAGAGCTTTTTGAAAAATTCAGATAAGCTATATTTTGTTGCCGATATTGTGCTTGAGCTTTGAAATTATACGTTTTTCGAGACGGGAAATGTACGATTGAGAAATGCCGAGCATATCGGCAACTTCTTTTTGTGTTTTTTCTTTGCCTGTGTTGAGCCCGAATCTTAAAGTGATTATAAGTCTATCTCTGTCGTTAAGTTCGGAAATGGCTTTTTTAACTGTTTTTCTGTCTTCGTCTATTTCAAGGTCGCTGTAAACCGAGTCGCCGTCGCTTCCCAAGATGTCGGAAAGAAGAAGCTCGTTTCCGTCCCAATCAACGTTGATGGGTTCGTCTATAGATATTTCGCATTTTTGGTTGCTGCTTTTTCTGATGTACATAAGAATTTCGTTTTCTATACAACGGGAAGCGTACGTTGCGAGCTTTATGTTTTTTGAGGGGTTAAACGTATTGATAGCTTTTATAAGACCTATTGTTCCTATGGAGATAAGGTCTTCTATTCCAATTCCCGTATTTTCAAATTTTTTGGCTATATATACTACCAACCGGAGATTGTGCTCTACAAGAGTGTTTTTTGCATCAGAGTCGTTGTATTCAAGCTTTTTTAAACACTCGGTCTCTTCTTCGGTGTTTAGTGGAGGCGGAAGTGTTTCGGGGCCGTTTATGTAAAAAATACCGTCTTCTTTGGTTAAGAGCAGTTGCTTTGCTTTTTTTATGAGAGCAGAAAGAAAATTAAACATATTTTTCACCTTTTTGTTTTTGTAATGTAGAATTTTATATCAGTATTTCGTAAGGAACGATGGCAGAATATCCGCCGAAGCTGTTTATGTCGTTTGTTATTGCTACGTATGCGTCTGTCGGTTTGTCGTTGATAATTATTTCATCGGGATAAATGGCAAATAAAAGTCCTTTGTGATTTACAGTCGAGGTTGGTATAAGTCTTATTTTTGAATTGTAGTTGCTTGTTTGAAGACATTCGGTGTTTTTGTGTTTAAATAGCTCAAATAGGTCGATAGGAATTATTTTTCTGACCGATTCGAAGGTTGTGATTATTACAGGCTTGCCGCTTATGGGTTCTTTAAGTAAATTTCCCGAGTCGACAAGCGCGGGAAGCGATGTCGTTGTTTTGTTTAGGGTTATGCTGATCTCGCATGCTTGCTCGGCTGTTTTCTTTTTGATTATTTTGCCTGAGAAAAGCGAAAATATGCCGCATAAAAATCCTACGGCAACTAAAAGTCCGAAGGGTAGATCACCGTATAAAACATCGTACGTGCCGTTTATCATAATGTTTCTTTTTGATTGCCAGATGTTAAGCAGATTGCATATAGCGGTAACGCCGCCTCCGAGAGAGAAGTTTACAAGATAAAACACGGAGGTGTTTTTTATCAGCGGTTTAAATTTTTGTTTGCCGTAGGCTGTAAGGGTCATAACAAAAGATATTGCAAGGCTTAGAATTATAGTTACATTATCGGTCAGGTTAAGTCCTAAAACGGCTAACGAGTATAACGCGCCTAAAGCGGCTGAGAGTGTTATTTTGTGATTTTTCAGCTTTATATGCATAATTTTTGCTGTTATGAACAAGGCTAAAAAATCCATACTGAAATTTATGATCATAAGAACGTCGCCGTAAATTACTCTTTCGATAATTCGTACCCCCTTTTGTAAAAAAATTGAGCGATCGATTTGAATCGGACACGCAAAAATATGTTAGCATATAGTCGATGCTGAATTTGTCGCATTGAGGTGAGGGGAATGGGTTTTTTATATTAACGTTATTTCGGTGAAATTGTTTATAAAATGGAATAATGTTTGAGTATAATATACAAATAAAACCAAACTGTATTGACAAAAAAACAACAGAATGGTATAATTGTAATGTATATATACTAAGTAATCTAAAGGAGATTTATAACATGAAAAAGAAAGCATCGGATTTCCGTTATAACACAGGTGAAACCAAGGTTCCGTGGCCTGCAGTAGGTGAAAACTACAACGCTCACGACCTTATGGAAGTAATTAAGTTCATGATGCAGGGACAGGGCGCAGAATATGATGCAGCTGTTGACGCAGTAGCTGAAAAGGTATTCGAACTTGACAAAGTATCCCGTGCTCCCGGTAAGCTTTCGCTCGACGTAAACGTTGTAGCGGCAGAAGAAGCTTGTGATGAATATCTTAACACACAGGGTTCACTTTTTGTAACAAACGCAACAGCAGGCTTTGAAATTGCATACAAGTATGCAAACATCGGCCCCGGCGATGAAGTAATTGTTCCTGCAATTACATTTATTGCAACAATGGCATATCCTCTTGCTGTAGGCGCAAAGATCGTTATTTGTGACGTTGCTCCTAACACAATCAACATGGACCCCGAAGACCTCAAGAAGAAACTTTCTCCCAAGACAAAGATGGTTGTACCGGTACATATCGGTGGTTATCCTTGTAACATGGAAGAGATCATGAAGGTTACAAAAGAGTACAACAAGGATATCATTGTTCTTGAAGACTCTGCTCACGCATTCGGCGCTATGTACAAGGGCAAGAGAATCGGTACTATCGGTGACTTCGGTGCATTCTCATTCCACGAAGTTAAGAACGTTACATCCTTCGGTGAAGGCGGTATCGTTTGCACAAACGTAGAAGAACTCCGTCCTATGATGGCTCGTTGCAGATTCTTCGGATCTGACTTCGGTGCAAAGCCCATTGACAACTGGTTCTATAATGTTGATGCAATGCCCGGTAAGTATGGTCCTTTCGTTGCATTGAACAGCTCTACAACAGAAATTCAGGCTATCGGTCTTAAGCTTCAGGTTGCTCGTAACGAGCAGATCATTGCTGAAAGACGTAAGAACGCTGCATACCTCACAGAAAGATTCAAGGGTATTGACGCTCTTATTCCTCAGGATATCGGCGGCGACGACGTTCAGCCTACATTCCACCTCTACTTGCTCCAGATTGATCCTGCAAAGGCTGGCGGCGACGTTCAGGTTCTCAGAAAGAAACTCGAAGCTAAGGGTGTTACAAACCTTCCTCACTTCGGTCCTCTCTACAGATTTAACATTCTTAAGCAGCTCGGCTACGACACAGAAGCTATGTCAGCATCTTGCCCCGTTGCAAACGAAGTATTTGACCACAGATTCACACATCTTCCCCTTTACGGTCTTGATGAAGAACAGGTTAAGTACATGGCTGATGCAGTTATCGAAGCTGTTGAAGAAATGCAGAAGGGTCTTTAATCTAAGAATTGAAGCTTTAGAAGCATAATATAAAGAACCGTCATTTTTGACGGTTCTTTTTTTGTGAAATTATGTGAGCAAAACCATTTAATCTTGTAGGGGCGGATTCCATATCCGCCCGTTTTTGTAATGAATTTATAATTGGTTTATGACTTATGCTCATATGGGGCGTCGAGGACGTCGCCCTTCTGCGATAATATAATATTATCTGGTTGTAGGGGCGACCATTGGTCGCCCGTTTTGATGTAAAGTTATTTTTTAGCTCCATCTGAGGAGGTATTGATTTGTATAATCATATATATTTCAAATGCTTTCCTGTTTTATAAAGATGCAAAACAAAAACCCTCTCGGTTTTCCGAGAGGGTAGATTTTTGTATTCAGATCAATGAACGATGCATCTTTCTGTTTCTTTGTCGAAGAAGTGAACTCTGTCGATTTCGAGAGCGATCTTGATCTTATCACCAGCTCTAACGTTTGAACGAGAAGATACACGTGCTGTGAGCTTCTGATCAGCTGCGTTGAGGTAGAGGTAGATTTCAGCGCCCATAAGTTCTGTAACTTCAACGTCTGCTTCGATAACAGATTCAGAGAACTTAGCGATGCTTTCTTCGTCATCG
>SVRB01000134.1 GCA_015065045.1 Oscillospiraceae bacterium
TACATCTCCAATCCTCAAAAAAGGAAACCACCCCTGCTATAGCGGATTGCAGGTACAGGGCACCGCTAACTCCCCGGCCGGTATGGCCTTATATCGCATCTTGCTCTATAAATTATAACATAATTCTTCGTTTTTTGCAATAGATTTTTACATAATCACAATGCTTTTCTAAGGTAATTTATTATTCTTTTTTCCTCCCTGGATACTTTTACCTGTGTTAATCCTAACATATCTCCCGTCTGTTGCTGGGACATATCTTTAAAATAACGTAAAATAATGATTTGACGCTGTTCTTCCGTTAATAGTTTTAAAGCTTCTTTTAGCGCCAATTTTTCAGTAAGCTTATCGATAACACATTCGTCATCGCTGATTATATTAGCTAACGTTCCCGAATCGTCATCGTTTAAGGGTTCTTGAAGCGAGCGTATCGGAGAGATTGCTTCGAGCGCATTTACAACGTCCTCTACAGATAACTGACAGAGGCTTGCAAGCTCGGAGACCGACGGCTCTCTTGAATGTTCTTTTTCGAACATTTCTTTCTTTTTCAGTATGTCGATGCCGTTCTTTTTTATAGTTCTGCTTACTTTAATAAGCCCATCATCACGCAGATGGCGCCTTATTTCTCCGATTATCAATGGAACGGCATAGGTGGAGAAAGCTGTATTAAATGAAAAGTCAAAGCTTTTTACAGCTTTTATCATGCCTATAGTTCCGATTTGAACGAGGTCGTCGTATTCGCACCCTCTGTCCTTAAATCTAAGCACTATTTTTTTTACAAGCCCCATATTTTGATTTATAATATCCTCGAGAGCTTGGTTATTTCCTTCTTTAGCGTTTTTAATAAGAGTTAAATTATCAATCTTCTGCATTATTTTTGAGGTGTTTAATCATAGTGATACAAGTTCCTTTTCCGACCTCGGATTTGATTTTAAGCTTGTCGGTAAAGGAATTCATGATAGCAAACCCCATACCCCCTCTTTCGCCTGTTTTATCGGTTGTGTAAAGCGGCTCCATAGCTTGTTTTACGTCGGGTATGCCACACCCTTTGTCTTTTATTTTGATTTCGACGGTTCTGTCCGAGTAGTATTTGCCGCTTATGTAGACTGTTCCATGCTTTTCTTTGTAAGCATGGACAATGCAGTTTGTAACAGCTTCAGAAACTGCTGTTCTGATATCTGCAAGCTCAGATAGGGTAGGGTCAATCATACTGACGAATGCAGAGAAGACTTTTCTTGAAAAGCCTTCATTGATTGAGTTAGAGGGGATCTGCATTTTAAATTCATTTATCAGTGTTCTTTTATCTTTCATATATATTTAACTCCTTTTTCGATTGGAATAAGCTTGTCCGTTCCTGCCATTTTCAGAATTTCTTCAATTCTGTCATTAGGATTTGCTACCTTTAATATACCGCCGAGCAGATTGACCTTGGTGTATCTTCCGAGTATCAAGCCAAGACCCGAGCTATCCATAAATTCAACGGCGGATAATTCCATGATTACCGTTTCGGGTTGGTATTTATATAATTCGCGGTCTATTTCTTCTCTGATATATTTTGCCGAATGATGATCTATATCTCCGTTCAGCTTAACGTATAGCGTTTTGTTAGAATAGATAATTTCTGTGTTCATTTAAACCTCCGATAAAACAAAAAATGCTGCATCCTATGTAAAAATAGGATACAGCATTTTGTCTGAAAATTATGTCAGAATATAGAGCTTTGAAAAAAATTATTTCATTTCATTAAGCTTTTTAAGAGCCTTTTCAACACCTGAAAGGATTTCTCTGTGGCTTACAAGCTTTGCTTTTTCGCCATCAATAACAGCCTGAGGGGCTTTTGAAACAAAGCCTTCGTTTGAGAGCTTCTTTTCTATTCTTTCGATTTCAGAAATCTCTTTTGCTTTTTCTTTTTCAAGTCTTTCTTTTTCTTTTTCGAAGTCAACGAGGTCGCCGAGAGGAATGTAGATCTTTGCTGAGTCAGTAATTATCTGAACAGCGTTTTCATCCTCATACGAATCAACGTAGCTGATCTGAGAAGCAGAAGCGAGCTTAATGAAGAATGCTTCAGTCTTTTCGTTGTATGTGTCCTTAAATGAAGAAGCAATATAGAGCGCAGCCTTCTTTGAAGGAGGAACGTTCATTTCATTACGTCTGTTTCTTATAGCACGAATAGCGGCAATAAGACGGTCCATAATGATCTCTTCGTTTTCAAAATCAAGAGCAGGATCGTAAACAGGATAATCGCTTACCATAATGCTTTCGTTTTCGTGAGGAAGTGTCTGCCAAATTTCTTCGGTAATAAAGGGCATAAAGGGGTGGAGAAGCTTCAATGTATTAGACAAAACGTAGGTTATAACGTTCTGCGCAACAAGGTTTGACTTCGAGCCCTTATCTGCAAATCTGGGCTTAAGAAGTTCAATGTACCAGTCACAGAAGATATCCCAGATAAAGTCATAAAGCTTTGCAAGAGCAATACCGAGTTCGTAGTTATCGAGGTTAGCGCAAACTTCCTTAACAGTCTTATTGTAAAGTGAAAGGATCCACTTATCCTCAATTTCGAGCTCACTTGCATCGGGAAGCTTAACTGATTCTATATCAAGATTCATAAGAACGAAACGTGATGCGTTCCAGATCTTATTGTTGAAGTTTCTTGCAGCTTCGATCTTTTCGTCAGAGAATCTCATATCGTTACCGGGAGAGTTACCTGTAGCAAGCGCATATCTCAAAGCGTCAGCGCCGTATTTTTCGATAACTTCGAGCGGGTCGATACCGTTTCCGAGAGACTTAGACATTTTTCTG
>SVRB01000135.1 GCA_015065045.1 Oscillospiraceae bacterium
GAAGCGATTAAAAGGCTTGGTGAAAGGGAGAGAGCAATAATCAATATGAGGTTCTTCAACGGAAAAACGCAGATGGAGATCGCAGAAGAAATCGGTATTTCTCAAGCGCAGGTTTCAAGGCTTGAAAAGGGAGCTTTGGCAAAAATAAAAAAGCATTTGTGATGTTCCTTTATTAACAACTTATGCAAAAAATTATATGAGCGTACGTTTTTATTCAAAAAAGAATCTTGTTTACATTATAAAATGAGGCAAGATTCTTTTTTTGTAAATAAATATAGACAGAGTTTTTTATCTGTGATATAATTATATAAGGAAACATTATTGTTATAAAGGAGATAGATAATATGGGACTTATAAAAGCAGGTATAGGGGCTATCGGAAGCACACTCGCTGATCAGTGGAAGGAATTTTTCTATTGTGACGCCATGGATAAAGACGTTATGGTGACCAAAGGCGTAAAGCAGATAAGCGGTAGATCCTCAAACACAAAGGGAAGCGATAACGTAATTTCAAACGGCTCAGGTATTGCAGTTGCAGACGGTCAGTGTATGATGATCGTTGAGCAGGGTAAAATAGTTGAAGTTTGCGCAGAGCCCGGACAGTATACTTACGATAAATCAACCGAACCCAGTATATTTGCAGGTTCTCTTGGCGAAAGCATAGTTCAAACGTTTAAAACAATGGGCAAGCGTTTTACTTTCGGCGGAGATACAGCGAAGGATCAGAGAGTTTATTATTTTAATACAAAAGAGCTTATTGATAATAAATTCGGAACACCTACTCCCGTTCCGTTCAGAGTTGTAGATTCAAAGATAGGTCTTGATATTGACGTATCTCTCCGTTGCAACGGTATATATTCATATAAGATAGAAAACCCGCTTTTGTTCTATACAAACGTATGCGGAAACGTTGAAAGAGAATACTTGCGTGAGGAGCTTGACGATCAGCTTAAGACTGAGTTTATCAGCGCTCTCGGACCCGCATTGGGAAGATTGTCAGCGCTTGAATTGCGTCCCAATCAGATACTTTTGCACAAGACAGCGCTTGAAGATGCTGTAAATGCGGAATTGTCACGCAAATGGGGCGAGCTTCGCGGACTTAAGGTTGTAAATATCGCTATGAATCCTCCTACTCTCACAGAGGAAGATGCGGAATTGATAAAAACAGCGCAGAAGAGCGCTATGCTTCGTGATCCTTCTATGGCAGGAGCAACACTTGTCGGAGCGCAGGCTGATGCTATGAGAGCGGCAGCATCCAACGAAAACGGGGCTATGACCGGCTTTATGGGAATGGGTATGGCTATGAATACAGCGAATGCTGCAAACGCTACTCAGTTCTATAATATGGCGAGCGAAAACAAAAATGCAAATACACAGTCGTCAAACGCAAACGAATGGAAGTGCAGTTGCGGAAATATGGCAACGGGAAAATTCTGCACAGAGTGCGGACAGCCGAGAGAGGTTGAAACAAGCTGGACTTGTTCTTGCGGCAATATTAACAAAGGTAAGTTTTGTTCTGAATGCGGAGCAAAAAGAGTAGAAAAAGTGTTGGTGTACCGTTGTGATAAATGCGGCTGGGAGCCTGCTGACCCGAAAAATCCTCCGAAGTTCTGTCCCGAATGCGGAGATAAATTTACTGAGGAAGATGCAAAGTAATAATAATTAGGAGATATTATGTCCGAAACATTGCAATATAAATGCCCGTGTTGCGGAGGGGCAATCGAGTTTGACAGCAAAACGCAGAATATGAAATGTCCGTACTGTGATACGGAGTTTGATATAGAAACGTTAAAGTCATACGACGAAGCTCTTAATACCATTACTGCTGACGAGATGGAATGGAACGAGGAGTCGCAGAACGTCTGGAATGACGAAGAAAACGATAACGTTCATATATATTCTTGTAAATCGTGCGGCGGTGAAATAGTAGGCGACGAAAATACTGCGGCAACAGAGTGCCCCTATTGCGGAAATCCCGTTGTGATGATGGGTAAATTGTCGGGAGACTTGAAGCCTGATTTGGTGATTCCGTTCAAGCTTGACAAAAAGGCTGCCAAGGAAGGATTGATGAAGCATCTCGAAAAGAAACCTTTCTTACCGAAGATTTTTAAGACGGAAAATAAGATTGATGAAATAAAGGGAATATACGTTCCTTTTTGGCTTCACGATGCCGATGTTGACGCTGATATAAGATACAGAGCGACAAGAGTAAGAACCTGGAGCGACGGCAACTACCGTTATACAAAAACGAGCTATTATTCTGTAATCAGAGGCGGAAGTATTGGATTTATCAACGTTCCTGCCGATGGTTCAACAAAGATGCCTGATGATTTGATGGAATCGCTTGAGCCTTATAATATGGATGAAGCTGTTGACTTTCAGACAGCGTATTTGTCGGGATTTTTTGCAGATAAATATGACGTTACTTCATCCGATAGTAAAGAGAGGGTAAATTCCAGAATCAAGGAAAGCACAGAGGAAGAGTTTGGGAGAACGGTTATCGGTTATACGTCGGTAATTACCGAAAACAGCCGAATAGCTCTGAAGAATCAAAAAACAAAGTACGCGCTTTATCCCGTATGGCTTCTCAATACCACTTATAAGGGTGAGAAGTATACGTTTGCGATGAATGGTCAAACCGGAAGATTTGTGGGTAATCTGCCTATTGATAACGGTGCCTATTTTAAATGGCTGTCTCTTTTGACTGCAGGGATCGGCGCTTTGATGTTTGGTATATCATATCTTGTACATATCTTTAACTAAAAATATTATGGAGATAGAAATA
>SVRB01000136.1 GCA_015065045.1 Oscillospiraceae bacterium
ATTATTTAATATAATAACTTGTTGTGATACAATTGATAGGTGACAAATAAAAAAGAGAAATAGCACCAAATGTGATATAATGGTAATAACCACACAACCAAAAAATCACAAAGGAGCTATTTCCAATGAGTATTATAACATCAGAAGCCCACTTTCGTCAACGGGTTTTGAAATATTCTTTAAAATACGGTGTAACAAGGGCAAGTGATCGATTTGGGAGAAGTCGTCAAGCGATATATGAGTGGAGAGCAAAGTGGGACGGCAAAAGCTGGAAAAGCCTTGTAGAGAAAAGTCATCGACCTCATCACCATCCGGCAGAACACACTCCCGAGGAGAAAGAAATGATCCTTCGCCGTTATCCTCGATACAAGGACGACATGATGCTCTTGTGGGATTCGTTGCGTAAAAGTGGCTATACAAGGAGCTATACGAGCCTTGTAAGAGTGGTACGCAAGTGGGTTCAGCCTGAGATACAAAAGCGTACGGCACGTAAAAATAAACCTTATGCAAGGGCTGAATATCCCGGTCAAAAGGTACAAGTAGACGTGAAGTTTGTACCTTCCTATTGCGTTACAAATGGGCGCAAATACTACCAGTACACCGCTATAGACGAATGTACTCGTTGGACGTACAGGGAGATGTACGAGGAACACAGTACATACAGCTCGGCTCAGTTTCTTGCCAATTTGGTAAAGAAATGTCCGTTTTCAATAAGAGAAATTCAGACGGATAACGGTACCGAGTTTACGAATGCTTTGCTTCAAAAGAATTGCGATCATAAGAGCTTATTTGAAAATATGCTTGATAGATACGATATTATCTACCATAGGATACGTGTCGCTACTCCGAGACATAACGGCAAGGTTGAACGCCAGCATCGCATTGATGAAGCTCGCTTTTACAAGAAAATGCGTATGTATTCTCTTGAGGACGGCAGAAAGCAGCTTGAAAGATACAATGCTCGCTCGAACGATATCCCTAAGATCTGTCTTAATTTCCGTTCTCCTAATGAGGTTCTGGCTGAATATCTTGCTATTATGTAAGGTTGACAAGGGCAAAAGCAAGGCTTTGCTTTCGCCCCGTTCCCATTATATCTTTGGTACTTTGTCAAGGTAGTATTGTAAACTTTTCGACCTTCGAAAACTTTACAATCTCCACCTTGACAACTCTCTCCGAAAAACTGTCACCCATCATTGACAATTCAACAATATATTTTTTGCGAATTTACTCTTGCAATTTACAAGATTTTTTGGTACAATTATTGTTGACCGTATATACCCATTTATATGTGTTGAACGGATTATAAAAACGGAGGAAATTTCTGTGGGTATTATTAAAGACAATTCCTTCAAGGAAGTTTGGAAAAAAACCACTGATATATTAGCAAGTCAGCTTTCGCCCATCGCTTATTCTACTTTTATTGAATGCATCACACCCGTTAAGTTTTTCAACGGTAAGGCATTTTTCGTTGTTCCCGCAAATTATCAGCTTGAGGTTATAGAATCTAAATACTATACTCTTATCGGATCTGCTTTAGCAGAAGTTTTAGGCTTTGATGCTATTTTGGAATTTTCAACAGGGGAAGTTGAAGAGGAAACAGAAACGAAAACAAGCATTCCTGAAATAGCTCCGACTGTTTTTTCGGAATATACTTTTGATTCTTACGTTGTCGGCAGTTCTAACCGCTTTGCTTACGCTGCCTGCCAATCTGTTGCAAATACACCTGCCGAATCCTATAACCCTCTCTTTATCTGGGGCGGTTCAGGCTTAGGAAAAACTCATCTTCTTTGGGCTATTCGCCACCAGCTTGCTGAAACACATCCCGAATTTAACATCGTTTATGCAAAAGGCGATGAAATAATCAACGATCTCGTTACAGCAATCGGTGAAAACTCCCGCCGTGCACTTCGTGAAAAGTACAGAAATGCTGACGTTCTTCTTATGGACGATATACAGTTTATTTCAGGTACTGTTTCCACACAAGAAGAAGTCTTTCATATTTTTAATACTCTTTATGAATCTAAAAAGCAAATTATTCTTACGGCTGACCGTCCGCCCAACGAGCTTCATTCTGTAGACGACCGTCTCAGAAGCCGCTTTTTATGGGGTCTTGTCGCTGATATTCAAGCCCCTGACATTGAAACGCGTATGGCTATAGTTCGCCGCAAATCTCAAAACCTTGATATTGCTCTTTCCGATGAAATTATCGAGCTTATTGCTACGAAGCTTAAAAGCAATATACGTCAGCTTGAAGGAGCAGTCAAGAAAATTAAAGCAATGCAGGTGCTTACAGGTGAGCGTCCCACAATGGTTATTGCACAAACTGCCATTAGAGATGCCATAAACGAAGATATACCTGAACCAATTTCTCCTGAAATGGTAATTCAAGAAGTTGCAAAATTCTTCAATCTTACAGCTTCCGACCTTACAGGAAAGAGAAAAACATCAGAAATATCACAAGCACGTCATACTGCAATGTACGTTCTTCGCGAAACAACTCAGCTTTCTTATCCTGATATCGGTAACGCTTTTGGAGGTAAAGACCATACATCCGTACTTTACGCCACAAGACAGGTTGAACAGCATATGCAGCGAGATCAGCATTATAAAAATATAGTAAACGACCTTATTAAGAATATTAAGGAAAGATAAAATTCCCCATATTTCTTAACAAACGCTGTGTAAAAATAAATTGTTTTTCACATATTTCATAAATTTATTTTTTTACAATTATTTACTGTTAGAAAACAATTAAGTTTTTCAAGCTGTTTTCACACGGTTTT
>SVRB01000022.1 GCA_015065045.1 Oscillospiraceae bacterium
CTTTAAATACGGGAAATGCAACCTTTTTTCTGTCGCGAAGCACCCTCTGTCCCGTCTTCTTCTCAAGAGTCATAAGAGGTACTTTTCCATAAACAATAATGCTTTTTCTTCCCTTTATATCTCTTATCTGAGCCAACGACAGCTCGGGGGATAAAATAACGCTTTCCATATCATCAAAATTCATCATAGAACCGTTATTATATACGTTAAGTCTAAAATCACCGTGGATTATAAATCCGTATTTTTCAGCAAGTCTCAATGCACCTATATTACCGATAAGACAATGCAAAGCTCCGTTTTCCTTTGCTTTTTTCAGCTGAGCTTCAACTCTGTCCTTCTCACTGTCGAATATAACGGGCGGCATAATAATTCCGTTAGCCTTTCCCTTTACAAACTTTTCAAGGGGCAGGTATACTATATCAAAATAATCTGTTTTCGGAATCGATTCGACGTTATAAAATCTTGCGCTGTTTATCTTTTTGGAGCTGTTATTACTTTTCTTTAACTCAATATTGTCAGGAAGTCGGTCTTTCCTTTCTTCCGTTTTTATCACATCAAGCTCTCTGTGAACAGGCTTTAATTTTACATTAGTATTTCTTGTAAGCTCCTTGTCATTCGTGCTTCTAACACCAAGCATACCGTTGTCAATTTTCTTAATAAAATATCCGTCAGAAAAACCGCTTCTGCTAAATACAGACGCCAATTTTTCGATTTCAGTATTGGTCGCATTTCTGTTTTCGTCAAGCAATCTTCTATACGTATTCACAACAGAATAAACGTACGACGGAGACTTCATTCTTCCCTCAATCTTCAACGAAGCAACACCTATATCAATAAGCTCCTTAACATGATTTGCAAGGCACATATCCTTTAATGAAATAGGATAACTGTTATTGTAAGGCAAACGGCACGGTTGGGCGCATTCGCCTCTGTTTCCGCTTCTTCCGCCTATAAATGAGCTCATCAGGCATTGGCCTGACTGCGAAACGCACATTGCTCCGTGCACGAACATCTCAATTTCAATGGGGGATTTTTTTACCAACAGTTCAATATCCTGCTTTGACATTTCACGAGCGCAAACCATTCTGCTGAAGCCTATATTTGCAAGATATTCTGCACTCTCTATATTATGTCCCGACATCTGCGTGCTTGCGTGAATTTCAAGAGAGGGTAAATATTCACGCAGCGCCTTTGATAAGCCGATATCGGCAGTTATAAGCGCATCTACTCCTGCCAAATACAAGCTTTCTGCATATTTCAATGCGTCAGCAAAGCATCTATCATATATAAGAGTATTTAACGTTACGTATAATTTTACGCCGTTTTTATGGCATAATTCTACTGCCCTTGCAATTCCTTCATCGTCGAAGTTTTTTGCATTCATTCTGGCATTATACATCTTTCCGCCGAGGTATACCGCGTCAGCCCCTGCCGATATTGCCGCCTCAAGCGTTTCAAATGAGCCTGCGGGAGCCAATAATTCAGGTAATCTTTTCATGGTATTTCTTCACCTCTTTCGGATAAAATTTACTGTATATTAAAGTCTTATAATCGTATTATTTTCAATAGCCTCTTGTGCTAAGCAAGCTGTCTTAAATGCACTGAAAACGCTTTCTATCGTGGGATTGCCCTCTGTATTATTCTCGATCATATCAATAAGCGTACATACTTGTCCGTACATATCCTTGTACTGAGAATCGTTATTGATTATTCTGTATTCGCCGCTTTCTCCGTTGTAAAGGGTGATCAGATCGCCCTCTTCTCTGTCGTTAGCTCTCATTTCCTTAAGCACAAGCGAAATTCTTCCCTTTGTGCCTATAAATTCTTTCATATTCTGCGATTCAATATTTCTGTTCCAGCCGGCTTCATAATAACCAACACATCCGTTCTCCATTCTGAACGTCATGATCGTATAATCATTATTAGGCGCTGTCGGGTCAATCTTTGTTCCTACCCCTGAAACCTCGCATACCTTTGAATCGGTAAACCACTGCATTACGTCAACATAATGCACTCCGCAGTCAAGAACGGGCGAACAGTCGCTTAAAAGATTTGAAAAACGCTCGTTATTAAGCACATGATGATTTTGCACCATTCGAACTGTTTTGAGTTCACCTATCGCTCCGCTTCTGATCAAGTCTCTTATTTTTATGTACGATTTATTGTGTCTGAGAATATGGGCAACAAGGACCTTTACGTTTGATTCCTTTACAATTCTTACAAATTCTTCTCCATCTGCAAGATTTGTTGCAATAGGCTTCTCACAGAGAACGTGCTTACCGTTTTTTGCGCACTCCTTTAATATCTCTAAATGTGTGGAAGTATAAGTCGCGATAATTACAATATCAATTCTGTCATCAGTCAAATATTTCTTATAATCTGTTCCGTATTCCAAAGAGCCATATTTTCTTGCGGCTAACTTGGCGTTTTCCTCGTTAGTATCAATAGTGGCAACTATTTGTATATTATCTCTGTAATAAATATTCTTCAAATGCTGACAGCCTATATGGCCACAGCCTATTACCATTATCCCGTATTTTTTCAAAACCCAAACTCCCTTGAAAGCTTTACTTACTGTATCCTATAAATTTTACCATATTCTTTTTCTATTTTCAATATATCAATAGCATTTTAACAAAAAAACACATACCGATTATCTCGGTATGTGTTTTTAATTTTGAAATTACTCAACAAAATCAGTCGAGAACCTTTTCAACTGTCTTGTTTTCTGCAGATCTGTATGCAGCGTTTGTTACCTGCTGAATGTGCAAGCCGATTTCGATCGGAACTTCGATGGGAGCATCGTTAAGAATTGAGTTAGAGAAAGATTCGATTTCTCTTGTATACATATTACCAAACTCAACGTCGAGAGTCTTAGCTTCTACATCGTTTCTTGTCTGTGCAGCATCGTATCCGCCGCCGTTAGATGAGAAGATTTCAACCTTACCGTCGTCGTTCTGTCCGAGTGTCTTTTCAGCAATAACTGAACCGCGAGTACCGTAAATTTCCAAGTGGCACTTTGCAGCTTCGTCCGGAACGTTGAAGTGTGAGTCTACGTAGCATACAGCTCCGTTTTCAAGCTTAAAGAGAACGTTTGCAGAGTCGTCAACGTTGTAGTTGAATGTTCTTGTATCAACAAATGCTGCAACTTCCTTAGCTCTTGATCCGAGAATATATTCGAGAATATCGATTGCGTGTACAGCCATATCAACAAGCGCGCCGCCGCCTGAAAGCTTCTTTTCCTGACGCCATGCACCGGGAATATCGGGATACCAGCATGTAAACTGCGCTCTTGCAGATACAACATCACCGATTCCGCCTTCAGCAATAAATTTCTTGATTGCTGTGTTGTATGCACCAAATCTCATCATAAAGCCTGTAGCAGCCTTGATTCCTGCTTCGTTACAAGCATCGATAACCTTTTTACAATCTTCGATAGAAAGTGCGATGGGCTTTTCGCAAAGGAGATGCTTACCTGCCTTAGCTACTGCCAATGCGGGTTCAACGTGTGCAAATACAGGAGATGCTATATAAATAGCTTCAACTTCAGGGTTGTCGATGAGCTCCTGGAAGTTTTCGTAAGCATACTTACAACCGTATTTTGCTCTGATCTTTTCTGCAAGCTCCATATTTACTTCCATTACAGCAACAAGCTCTGCGTTTTCAGCAAGAAGCAAACCGGGAATCGTACGACGGTCAGCAATACCTCCCGCGCCAATTACACCCCATTTAACCTTTTTCATAGTTAATTTCCTCCGAAATAGTATAATAATTTTATTTTTTAATCATATCAAGAACATTGTCAAAACATTCTTCATTTTATTATACAATATCCTACCATATTTTACAAGTATTTTTTTATTTTTCTTTGTCTTTTTTATATGTCAAAAATAATTTATTCACTATTGAAATTTGTAGATTTGTGTGTTATAATATCATTATTATACATTCTGTTACTTTTTATAACAGTAAACATTTACGAGGTACATCATGATCAATATTGCTATTTTAGGTTTTGGAGTAGTTGGTAGCGGTATCGCTGAGGTAATTACCCAAAACAGCGAAATTATAAAAAAGAAGATTGGGGACAGTATTAACATTAAATATATCCTTGATTTAAGAGAATTTCCCGACAGTCCTTTTGCAGATAAGATCGTTCACGATTTTAATATAATTTTAAACGACGATGAGGTTTCAATCGTAGCTGAAGCTATGGGCGGACTTCACCCTGCTTTTGATTTCTCCGAGCAGGCACTCAAAAAAGGAAAATCAGTTGTTACTTCAAATAAGCACGTTGTTGCTGAAAAAGGTGACGTTCTTCTTAAAACAGCAGAAGAAAACGGCGCAAGATATCTCTTTGAAGCAAGCGTTGGCGGCGGTATTCCCGTTCTCCGTCCTCTCGGCACTTGTCTTGCAGCTAACAAGATCAACGAAATCAACGGTATCCTTAACGGTACTACAAACTATATTCTCACTCAGATGATCGACTTCGGCAAGACATTTGAGGTTGCTCTCAAGGAAGCTCAGCAAAAGGGTTATGCTGAAGCAAATCCCTCAGCAGATGTTGATGGTATCGACGCTTGCAGAAAGATTTGTATTCTCGCTGCAATCGCTTTCGGAAAGCTTATTGATCCTTCCGAGGTTTCAACAACGGGTATTTCAAACATCAGACTTAACGACGTTAAGAACGCATCTGAAGCAGGATATGCTATCAAGCTCATCGGACAGGCTAAGGATATTGACGGAAAAATGTCAGTTTCCGTTGCTCCCAGACTTGTTCCCCACGATAACCTTCTCTCTAAGGTAGACGACGTATTTAACGGCGTACTCGTAAACGGTAATGCAAGTGATGATATCATCTTCATCGGAAAAGGCGCAGGAAAAATGCCTACTGCAAGCGCAGTTGTATCCGACATTGTTGATATTGCGGGCAGACCTGAAATTAAAAATCAGCAGTGGGATAAGGCTGAAAAGACTGACCTTGTTTCTGCAGATGACGTTGTTGCTTCATATTACGTATGCACAAGTTCATCAGAAGATGCTGTTAAAGCTGTCTTTGCAGAATATTCCGCACTTTCTCTTAAAGACGGTGAATTTGCGTTTATCATTCCCGCTCTTAAGAAAACAGAGCTTGATGAAAAGCTTGCAAAGCTCGAAGTTATTTCCTGCCTCGAAATACTTTAATCTATTTTTGATTATTAAAAGCACAAAAGCATTATCGCTTTTGTGCTTTATTTTTTGAAATAATCGTGTGTAGCTTTGCTTATTTCGCCTGACGCAATAAGAATACATAAAGTATTTATCACTGTCATTACTGATATATTCAAATCTGTTAATCCCCACATAATTTTACTGCTTGCGACTGAACCGTAAATTACTGCAACACAAAATAGAATTCTATATATAAATTGATATTTTTTGTTTTTTGTTAAATAAGCAACGCATTCAACACCGTAAAAGCCTTGACATATCACTGTCGCATAAGCAAATAACAATACGGATATTGCAATCACAAACCCGGCGCTACTGCCAATATACTTACCGTAAGATGCCAATACAAGCTCCATTCCCGATAAGCCTTTTTCTATAACAAACTCGTCAAACGACAAAAGTATTACAAATGCTGTCAAATTACACATCACAACTGTATCTGCGAAAACCTCGAATATCCCCCAAAAACCCTGCTCTACAGGGTTTGATAAATTTGATTTTGCGTGAGCTATGGGAGAAGTACCGCTTCCTGCCTCGTTTGACATTATCCCTCTCGCTACACCGTACCTCATAGCTCTCGATATCGTATATCCGCCAACACCACCTAAAAATGCCTTAAAATTAAACGCCTCAACAAAAATAAGTTTTATAACCCCGTATAATTTATCAGCATTGGTTATAATTATATAAAGAGATAAAACTATATAAACCAAAGTTACGATAGGAATAACGGTTGCCGTTATATCGGATATACGCTTGGCGCCTTTGTATATCGATATAAATACTATAGCCGAGATCACAATTCCAAGATAGATGGGCTTTATAGAAAAAACGTGACTGAATGATTCAGTAACAGCATTTATTTGAACTATATTCCCTACTGTTATTGAATTTGCAATACACAAAAAAGCAAAAATAACCGATAAAAACGGCATATTTAAAGCGTCACGCATATAATACATAGCGCCCCCTCTTTTTTCTTTGCCGTCATCTATTCTGTATTTCATAGCAAGAACGACCTCGCCGTATTTTAACGGCATAGCTGCAAATGCACTTAATGTAAGCCAAAAAACAGCCCCCGCACCGCCCGAATAGATCGCTGTAGATACACCGACTATATTACCGACTCCAAGCGTACTTGCCAATGCTAAAACAGCACTTTTCAGAGGCGACATTCCTTCGTTTTCATTTTTACTCGTCAATACATATATTATTTTGCTTGGTTTAGTTAATATAAAGCTGCCGTACTTTATAAACAGAAAAGTACCTACAATAAATATCACAAACGGCAGTGCCGGTCCGAATATATACGTATTGAAAAATTCGAGTATACTTTCGATGTATTTCATTTATTCCCCCCCTATATTTATCTAATGTTTTTTAGGTTTGTTATACATTTCTTAAAGGTAGTTTTATAAATGTTAAATATGTGTTAACAATCGCGATTATGCTTGATTTTTGTTTGGAAAAAATATACAATAACCATTAGTGTTAGCAAACAAGACCTTAGAGTGCTAACAACCAAAAAAAGTTATTTTTAATTTATCTTATTTTATGGAGGGATATATTATGACACTTAAACCCTTGGCAGACCGTGTTGTTATTAAAATGGTCGAAGCTGAAGAAACAACAAAGAGCGGAATCATTCTCGCAGGAACTGCAAAAGAAAAGCCCCAGGTTGCTGAAGTAGTTGCAGTTGGCCCCGGTGGTAACGTTGACGGTAAAGAAATCGTTATGACTGTTAAAGCCGGCGATAAGGTTATTACAAGCAAATATTCCGGAACAGAAGTTAAATGCGACGGTGTTGAATACATTATTGTAAAACAGAACGACATTCTCGCTATCGTTGAATAACGGTAAAAGCATTATTACGGAGGTTATTTATTATGGCTAAGGAAATTATGTATGGCATAGACGCAAGAAACGCACTCCTTCGCGGTGTTGATAAGCTTGCTGATACAGTTAAGATCACTATGGGTCCTAAGGGCAGAAACGTTGTTCTTGATAAGAAGTTCGGCGCTCCCCTTATTACTAACGACGGTGTTACTATCGCTCGCGAGATCGAGCTCGACGACGCTATGGAAAACATGGGCGCTCAGCTCGTTAAAGAAGTTGCAACAAAGACAAACGACGCTGCAGGTGACGGTACAACAACCGCTACACTTCTCGCTCAGGCATTCATTCACGAAGGTATGAAGAACGTTGCTGCAGGCGCTAATCCCATGGTACTCCGCAAGGGTATCCAGAAGGCTGTTGATAAGGCTGTTGAATCTCTCAAGAACATTTCAAGAGAAGTAAACGGTTCTGCTGATATCGCTCGTGTTGGTACTATCTCTGCCGGCGACGAAGTTATCGGTACTCTTATTGCTGATGCAATGGAAAAGGTTACAAATGACGGTGTTATCACTGTTGAAGAATCAAAGACTGCTGACACATACTGCGAAGTTGTTGAAGGTATGCAGTTCGACAGAGGTTACACATCTCCCTATATGGTAACAGATACAGATAAGATGGAAGCTGTTCTTGACGACGCTCTCATTCTTATCACAGACAAGAAGATCTCTACAATTCAGGAACTCCTTCCCCTCCTCGAACAGATCGTTCAGTCAGGAAGAAAGCTCCTTATTATTGCTGACGATATCGAAGGCGAAGCTCTTACAACTCTCGTTCTCAACAAGCTCCGCGGAACATTTACTTGCGTTGCAGTAAAGGCTCCCGGTTTTGGTGACAGAAGAAAAGAAATGCTTCGTGACATCGCTGTTCTTACAAACGGCGAAGTGATTTCCGACGAACTCGGTCTTGACCTTAAGGAAGCTACCGTAGCACAGCTCGGACGCGCTCGTCAGGTTAAGGTTACAAAAGAAAACACAATCATTGTTGGCGGCGCAGGTGATGCTGACGAAATCAAGGGCAGAATCGCTCAGATCCGTTCAGCTATCGAAACAACAACATCCGACTTTGACCGCGAAAAGCTTCAGGAACGCTTGGCTAAGCTTTCCGGCGGTGTTGCAGTAATCAAAGTAGGTGCTGCTACAGAAGTTGAAATGAAGGAAAAGAAGCTCCGCATCGAAGACGCTCTCAACGCAACTCGCGCTGCTGTTGAAGAAGGTATCGTTGCAGGCGGCGGTGTTGCTTACCTCAACATTCTTCCCGAAATTGCAAAGCTCGCTGATACGCTTGAAGGCGACGAAAAGACAGGCGCTAACATCGTTCTTAAGGCTCTTGAAGCTCCCGTTCGTCAGATTTCCGACAACGCAGGCTTCGAAGGCTCTGTAATCATCAACGAAATCCGCAAGGCTAACAAGCCCGGATTTGGCTTTGATGCTTACACAGAAGAATACGTGGATATGATCGAAGCAGGAATCGTTGACCCCACTAAAGTTACACGTTCTGCACTTCAGAACGCTGCATCTATTTCTTCAACAATTCTTACAACAGAAGCACTTGTTGCAGACAAGAAAGAACCCGCAGCTCCCGTTGCCCCCGCAGGCGCAGGAATGGACGGCATGTATTGATATAATACAAAAATATAAGAGGAACTTTTCAGAAGAAAAGTTCCTCTTTTTTTTAATAACATAAACTAATTTGTTTATTATAGCTATATTTTTTAAACTCATAGTTAATACACTCTTTCCTGACAATACCTTTACTACGTTATTATTTGTGATATAATATAGACAGAAGCAGACGTCAGCTTACTTTAAGTTTTATTGGAGATATTATTATGGAAATGACTATCGGTACAAACATTAAACGTTTGCGTACAATAAAAAACATTACTCAAGAACAGCTTTCAATAGCAATGAACGTAACCTGCGCGGCAGTCAGCAAATGGGAAAGAGGCGATACCTATCCCGACATAACACTTCTTCAACCCCTTGCATACTATTTTGGAGTAACCCTCGATGAGCTTATGGGGTATGATCAGAAAAAAATTCAAGCTAAAATAGACGATGTAATTGCTCTATACAGACAGTATTGGAACAGCGATTTTTCTAAAGCTCGAGAGATCATTATTAACGCATACCGCGACTATCCAAATGATTATTGGATAATGCACTACTATATGTGGAACCTTGCCGGAGATATGTCTGATAATAACCCGGAGGTTCTGCTTAAGCATAAAGATGAATTTCTTGTTATATGCGATAAAATTCTTGAAGGTTGTACCGAAGAAACTTTACGCCTTAACGCTTGGAATATGCGCGCAAAGCTGCTTCACGCAGAAGGCAAAACGGAAGAAGCGTTGAATATCTACCGCGAAAAGTATACAAACTGGTACCATACCTGTGGGCAAAAAACAGAACAGCTTTTTTCTAAAGATACCGATGAATATTACTATTGGGTCAGCAAAAACATGTATGAGCTAATAGCATTTGCAGGCTACAAGTTGGCAAGCGTAATATTTTTTGACAAATCACTTACAACAAATGACAAATCGCAGAAAGCAATCAAATATGGAAATTTAATTTTAAAAATGCTTGACGAGACTGATGATATATTCTTTGCGGGACTTGCCGAGGCATTTTTAGGCAGAACAAGAAGCTATTTAATGTACCGCGGTGGAGATGACGAAGATATTATTACCGTATTGGATATGAATCTGCGTGCGTCTAAAAAAATTGCAGATGCAATAAATACAGATTCTGCAATTCGCCAAGCATATTTCCCTGAACAACTATCTGTTACAGCAAATGATTATCTTGCGTGGATAGTTGAGAGTTTGTTAACTCCTCGAGATAAAAGACATTCCGAGCTTCTTAAAAACCCTGCCTATGCAGATGTTTTAAGCAAGTACAGATAATAGTATTATCTTACAACACAAAAGAGGAACTTTTCAGAAGAAAAGTTCCTCTTTTTTTGTTTTAAATATTGTTTATCAAATAATCAATGCCCTCATCGGTTATATCGTACTTGTGTCCTGTATTTGTAACTTTAAACACAAGATTATCGGGTTTGTCGGAATAATACTTTTTTAATCTGTCATATTCGCTGACAGCGCCATCAACGCCAAATATTCCGTCATTCTTCCCTGCCTCGATATACAACGGTCTCGGATAAATCAAAGCTGTCATTTCGGCATCGGAAAACCTATCCGCCATATTCTTATACACAAAATCCGGTCTTGTATACTTCATTCTATCATTAAACACGCAAGCCGAATAAACAGCCTTAATTCTTTCGTCAAGCACCGCTGTTACTATAGAATAATACGCGCCGTATGAAAGTCCTGTTATTCCCACTCTCTCGCTATCGATAAAATCAAGTGTCAAAAGATAATCCAAAGCACCCCTGATACATTCGCACTCAAAAGATGTCAAGCTTCCGCCTAACGCCTTATACTTTGCATCTATACCAAACCTGTCAAAGTTATTTCCAAATTTCTTGCCATCCCATATCAAAAGCTGCGGGGCAAAAACTACAACGTTTCTATCAAGAAGACGTCTTGTTATATGCGAATAATAATTATCTCCATAAATATCGGACATAAGCTCGGGCGTACCCTCTCCGCCGTGAATTGCCGTTACAAGAGGTAATTTCCCCTTTGCGTCAAACGGAACAAAAAGCATACCGTAAAACTTTATATTCTTCTCAAAATTAAATACAAGTCTGTATATATATCCCTGTCCGTCTATGGCAACAAATATCTTCTGCACGTCGCACTTCTTGCTTCTGTCAAACAACGGATCGCCAATAAGCTCTTTAAAATCGGCTAAATACTTTTCTCTGTTGTTCTTCAACTTTTCAGGGCTGATATACTCTTCTCTGCCGTTTTTCTTTTCCTCAGCCACGTCACAAGACAGCGACAAAACAGACTCGAGATAATTACGCCTGAATACCGATGCTTTTTCAATATCCTCGGTATACAAATCTTTATACTCGTTCAAGATTTACTCCTTACAAAACAGCTTCTTAGCTATAGCAGGATATACACCAACGATCCAGAACGTTACGAGCATATATCTGATCATACCAACTATTGCTGTATCGCCAAAAATACTCTTGGGAACTTCTTTCAAAACGAGCGCAATAGCAATACCTACCGCTACCTTAACAAACTGCTGCCACATTTTCTTTGTCTGTACACTGAAATCAATCCATCTTCTTTCAATATACCAACCAATAGCAAAACCAAGTCCCGCGCCGCCGGTCTTACAGCAATCAAGCGCGTATTTAGGATCTGTGATTATTCCCTTCGATTCAAGAACAAGTAAATATATCATAACGCCCAATGATACCACGGAAAGAACAAGTGCTATAAGTAAATCGTGCTTCTTGTTGTCTGCTATCTTAGCAAACACCTTATGGAATATAAACACACAAACAAGTGTCAATGCCATTGATACCAATACGTCTTTGGGGGTATGTACGCCGAGATACATTCTTGACAAGCCGACAAGAAGAAACATCAATACGAATACTACCTTTAACCATACCTGCTTAAAGCGTATCGCAAGTGATGAGAACAAGGTTGTTCCGCACTGTGTATGTCCGCTCGGGAATGAATATCCCGTCGCATCCTCCATCGCATTGCCAACAGGCTTAAAATCGGGGTCGATCACCCAAGGTCTGTCGATTCTAAAAGTAATCTTTAACCCCTGAACAAGCATACCCGATGCAAAAAAAGCAAATCCCATCTCATAACCGAAATTCTTGTTTACGCACCAGAAGAAAACGCATATAACTCCAAGCGCGATAAGCTCATAACCAAATTCCGTTACGATCTGAAAAAACACGTCCAAAAAAGGACAGCGGATTTTTTCAAGTAAATACAAAAACTCCATATCAATCTCCGTTTATTAAAATTTTTATTGCTTCAACGGCAGTTCTTATAGCCCTGTCCGTATCGTGACAATCTTCTTCAACAAAACCATTAGCCTTACGTTCTTGATTCCATACGACGCTGAAAACGGAGCCGCACTTAACACCTAACGATGCCGCAGTCACAAACAAAGCCGCGGATTCCATCTCGCTTGCAAGCACGCCAAGCTTCTTCCACGCTTCCCATTTATTCAGCAATTCGTAAGATACCGGACTTCTTTCGGGGGAATGCTGTCCGTAAAAAGAATCCTTACATTGAACAACGCCCGTGTGATAATTAAGTCCCAATCTTTTCGCTCCCTTAACGAGAGCTGTTGTTATATCAAAATCTGCTGTTGCGGGATATTCAATCGGAGCATATTCACGGCTTGTACCCTCATTTCTGACAGCTCCCGTCGCTATGACAATATCTCCCGACTTTACTTTCATATTTATTCCGCCGCAAGTACCCACTCTGATAAACGTGTCAGCGCCCAACGCAACTAATTCTTCCATCGCTATTGCAGCAGACGGTCCACCTATACCGGTCGATGTTACGGATACTTTTGTACCGCATAGTTCACCTGTGTACGTTACATATTCACGGTTACACGCCACTCTTTTCGGATTGTCAAAATATTTTGCAATCTTTTCGCATCTGCCGGGGTCTCCCGGAAGAATACATATTTTGCCAACATCGCCAACGCCGCAGTCTATATGATACTGTTTGCTGATAAATATCACTCCCGACTATTATATACTTTCATTATTATACACCTAACTATTCCGATTGTAAAGTACGTATGACCTTTTTACTAATAATTAAACAGCTATAATTTGTTATATGTGCATAAATACATATAACGTTTTTTCAGCAATTTGAACCTATTTTTTTTACAAAGTGTAAATAAACTTGATTTTGCAAATTATATTTATGATACTCTTGAAAAAAATCTTTATTTGTGATATACTAAGTTGTCGTAATAAGTTGTATCAACCTTGCGACGACTTATAATTTTTTTAAGGCAGACTAAACAAAATTTTATAGTCTTTTTGAAAGGAAAAACACATGAAAAAACTAATTGCTTTTCTTTTGCTTGCCTGCATGATGCTTACAGCACTCGCTTCTTGCGGCAAAACAACTGATGATCCCACTCCCGGTGAAACAACAGCACCCACAACAAACAAAAAATTTGAAGCGGAAATGATTCCTGCTGAAGATTTTAAGCCCAGAGACGTTGTTGTTGCATACATGGAAAAAATGTCTCAGGTTAAGTGGACTCCCAAAGAAACAATCAACTTGAACGAAGTTAACAACGGTCTTGTATACAAAAAAGGCGTTGAATACACAGGTATTATGTACATCACAGGTACAAACAGCCAGTCAAACTTGGATAAATTCCTTTCTCAGCTTGACGAAAACGGCGTTTACGTAGGTCCTACAACAAGAGCTGAAGGCTACGGCAACCACTGCTCTTCTTCTATCAGAACAGCATATAACCAGATTTCAAACGTTCCTACGTTTGCTACAACAGTTCAGATGGTTCCCAGCAAAAACAGAGGTACTCTCCCCGTTGGAGATTACGTATTCTCTGCTGATGACGTAACAACAGATACTATTATCGCAAAAAACCCCGCTGAAAAGATTTATGAATGCTACGCACTTCTCCAGAAGGGTGACAACGTGCTTTCTTGCTGGGGCTCTACAGGCCACACAAGAATGGTTAAAGAAGTTCACGTTGTAAGAACAGAAGACGGCAAGCTCGACACAAAGGCCAGCTATATCATTACAATCGAACAGACAAGTTCTTTTGACTCAACAAGAAAAGACGTAAAGACTAACTGGTATGTTGACCACAAGTATACATTCAGAGATCTTTACAACACTAAGTATATTCCCCTTACAATTGCAGCTCTCAGCGTTGAAGGTCAGGATTCTACTTTCACAATCAAGTCTGCAAACACCGCTTCTAACATCACAGAAGGCAAGCTTAAGGGTATTATCCGTTCATCCTTCTGCGATATCATCAGTGTAACTGTTGATTTCGTTGATTCAAGCGACAAGGTTGTTGCAACAAAAACAATGCAGAACCTCGTTCCCGACAGAACAGTATTCCAGTTCATCAACAACAACGCTCTCGCTCCCGACGGTGTTACATCACTTCCCGCAGGTGATTACAGATACTACATTACTGTAAATACACACTACGGTTCAGCAAAAATATTTGAGCTTAAATTCACTGTACAATAATTTATCATTATTAGAAAGTTGAGGATTATATTATGTCAGAAAAGAAAAACGTTCAGGCTCTTCGCCAGGCAGCAATCGACTACATGAGAGAAATGTCTCAGATCAAATGGACTGCATCAGAAGATATCGACTTAACAGTTATCAAAAACACACTTTTCTACAAAAAGGGTGAAACTTACTACGGAGTAATCTACAACACAAACGAAGGTGTTGACGGTGAAACATTCGCAAGTTATATAGACGAAAACGGCATTTTCAGAGGCCCTGTTGCTAAAAAAGAATGCCCCGGAAATCACTGCACATCTACAATTCTTATCGCATGGCGTAAGCTCGGCGACAAGAACAGAGCTAACTGGTCTGTTGATATGATGCCCCAGTGCGGCACAGGTATCCTTTCCGTTGGTAAATACGAATGGAGAAAAGAAGACAAAACAACTATCGAAATGGTTGACCGTACTCCCGAACAGGATCTTTACGAAGACTACGCTCTTATGCAGTGCGGCGACGCTATCCTCTACTGCTTCGGTCCTACAGGACACGCAAGAATGATCAAGGATAACGTTGTAGTTCGTAATCCCGATGGCACAATCAACCCTGACGAAAGCTACATCACTTCTATCGAACAAACAAGCTCATTCGACAAGAATGCTGCTGTTAATACAACATGGTTTGTTGACCACAAGTACTACTATCAGAGAATTCGTGAAAAGAAGTACGTTCCGATAACAATCCAGTTGTTCCAGGAAGAAGAATAATTATTGAAAATATAGATTCACCGCCAATTTTATAAATTGGCGGTGTTTTAAAAAAGAGGATTATTATGAAAAAGCTTTTACTTATTATATTCTCCGTATTAATCTGTATTGCTCTTGCGTCTTGCGGTGCCGGTTCCGACAACCCACAAAACGAGCTTACAGAAACCAAAGATAATGACAATTCCCCTACTAAAGACGAAGTAATCTCCACTCTAACAGATACTGATGAAAAAAGAGAATACGTAGTAAATTATATAAGAGATATGGCTAATATCGAGTGGACTCCCGAAAAGACATTTATCTTATATGGAAAGTATCAGGCTTGGAGCTATAATCTGACCTATGAAAAGGGCAAAACATATTACGGTCTTCCCTTTCTTGTTGACTCAAGAGGAACTAAACAAGAATTTTTAAATAGTGTAGTTGACGGTGTATACGTTGGCCCAACATCAGGCTCCAACTGCATTGGTGATGCTTGTTATGACGCAGTTTACGTTACTCTTATTCAGGTTTGCCCCTCCATCACCTTTAAAAGCACGGAAGATATGCTTCCTAAAAACGAAACCGGTTTAAAAGCGGTAGGCGAATGGAACTGGGAAGCAAGCAAACATGATACTCCCACTATAATAAACAAAAACTCACTCGAAGTAATGGCAAAAGCTTATG
>SVRB01000023.1 GCA_015065045.1 Oscillospiraceae bacterium
ATATATCTTAGCATACTTTTGGTCGTTTTTACCCCTACTTATACTACTTTTAGTCGCTCTTTCGCACGAAAAAAGTCACTTTTGTCTACTGACAAAGGTGACTTTTTTCAATGATATCAGTTTCTTTCATAACGGGTGATATATCATCTATCCTACTAAAAAAGTACGCTTTACAATCATTCTTTTTTCGTGTATAATAATAGCGTAAAAAGTTAAAAAATACTGAGAGTTTTTGCTTTTTTATCCGTCTAATAAGTGATAGATAAAATATTTAAACGTTTTTTGACAATAAACGAATACATCTTAGGTGGTAATTTATGAAAAGAAGGTTTTTGAGTTTTTTGAGAAAATATTGGCTGTTGGTATTATTGAATATAATTGTCTTAATAGGGACTGTTTTGTCGAAGATTTTTGGATATATATATGTTGTGAAAAGTGAAGTGCTCTCATATAATTTTCATTCTATATTTGTTTTGCTAATACTTCCCGTGTATTCATTGTTGTATGGAATTGTATCTTATGCGATTTATAAGAAAATTTTGTATCCGCAAATTTTACTTTTGGCAACGTTAGTATTGGATTTCTTGTTGATAGGCGAATTTATTTTTGGATTGTTTCTTTTAACACCATGCTATATAGTTGTTTCATTTATCGGAATTGCAGTAATATTGATACCATACAAACTAATTAAATAGTTTATCTACGATGTGTTTTGTGCGTCATTTTGAGGGTTGATTATGAAAAGAAGGTTTTTGAGTTTTTTGAGAAAATATTGGTTTTGTATTTTGTTGAGTGTGATAATGGTTTTTGGTATTTCTTTATCAACCATTTATGCGGATTTATATATAAGCGGTGACGTGGATGATATGTTACGTTTTGATTTAAGAGATGTCTATCTTGTTTTTTGTTTGCCATTATATTCGCTAATATATGGGTGTTTGTCATTTTTAAAGACAAGAAAAATATTGTTACAGCAATTAATTTTATATATAGTTTCTTTTCTTTATTGGTTTAGATTTGATATAGGTGAACTTTTGTGGCCGGGTACTTATTTATGGTCAATTTTTCCGGTAGTGTTCTCTTTGATTGGTACATTGTTTACTGCATTAGTTTGCTACATCGTAAAATCAGCAAAAGAATATAACGGTTAAGATATAAAAACCTATTCCGCCTGTATTTTGATAATGCAGGCGGTTTTTGTTAAATTGATTGGCTACGTGTATTTTGTCATTGAAATAATTATATATTTATGTTACAATATATCAAACTAAACTATTACGCAAGGTGATCGGTATGCCTTTAAAAATGAAAAAAAGAATTATTGCGCTTATTGTTGGTGCAGTTGTATTTTTAGTATTATTTATTTGGATTATATGGGCTAATAAAGCTCTTGAATTAAATACATACACGGTTGAAAGTAAGGATCTTCCGAAAAGCTTTAACGGATTTCGCATAGCTCACGTGTCCGACTTACATAACAACAAAATGGGCAAAAATAACAAAAAGTTGCTTGATATGCTCCGCAGTTCAAAACCGGACATTATTGCGATCACAGGCGATTTGATTGATTCACGTAATACAAACGTGAATATTGCTTTGCAGTTCGTTGAAGAAGCGGTAAAAATAGCGCCTTGCTATTATGTAAACGGTAATCACGAGGCGAGGGTTTCTGAGTATGCTGAACTGAAAAAAGGACTTAATGAGCTGGGTGTAGTTGTTTTAGAAAATGAAAAAATTGAATTTGAGCGGTCGGGTGAAAAAATAAATATAATAGGCGTTATCGATCCAAGCTTCAAAACGGATTATTTGTTTGGTGATTCGACTTCGGTGATGCAGAGAAATCTTCAAATACTGATAGATGTTGATAGATACACGATACTTTTATCGCATAGACCTGAGTTAATGAAAATATATGCAAATAACAGTGTTAATTTGGTTTTAAGCGGTCATGCACACGGAGGACAATTCAGATTTCCGTTGGTGGGGGGATTATTTGCTCCCAGTCAGGGTTTATTTCCTGAATATGACTCGGGATTGTATATTGAAGGAAAGACAAATATGATTGTAAGCAGAGGAATCGGGAGCAGTATTATTCCGCTTCGCTTCAATAATCGTCCTGAGGTTATTTTGATTACTTTGCTTGATAAATAGTAAAAATAGGTGAAAATTATGACCGAAAAAATTATAAATAACATAAAAATATTTCACCATGATTGCGTTGATTCAACCAACAAAATCGCTTTGAATATGGAAGAATATAAGCACCTTGATACTGTTGTATCAGACTGTCAAACAGCAGGGCGAGGCAGGATCGGACGTGAGTTTTTCTCGTATAACGGCGGACTTTATATGTCGGTTATCCTTGATCCATCAAAAATAAATATTCCGCTACATCTTTGTACACCGTCAGCGGCTTTAGCTGTAAAAAAAGCATTAGCATCAAGAGGAATAGAAAACATTTTTGTAAAATGGGTAAACGACCTTTATATAAACGGCAAAAAAATATGCGGAATATTAAGCGAAAGCCGAACTGTTGATTCAAAAATAGAACGAATCGTAATAGGTGTTGGCATAAATTTAAAGACGCGTAGGGATGGTTTTCCGAACGATATTGCAAATAAAGCAGGATATGCTGATTATAACGGTGATAAGCTGACTCTTGCGTCTGATATAACAAAAAATATATGCGAATATTTAAGCAAAACACAAGACGAAATTATTTCTGAATATACAGACAATATGGCGTGGATAGGTGAAAAAGTTACAGTAACGGATTATGCCGATTCAAACAAGCAGATTGAGGGTGTAATTTTGGGGGTAAATTCCGACTGTTATTTAAAAATAAGAACTGAAGACGGATGCGAAAGATTGCTTTTTTCCGGCGAAATATTATAAAACAAAAACCGCATACTCGATAATGAGTACGCGGTTAATTTTTTCGTATTTAGGATAGATCTTCGATGAAAAGCTCACGAACCTTTTGTGTTGAAACCTCGTCAAGCTTTGAACCGTAATTACGTTCGGTCAAGAATTTTTCTGCAACCTGAGGGAAGAGGGCGTAGGACAAAACGTCTTCGTCGTTGTTCGCAAGACCTTTTGTTGCCTGACGGTATTTTTCAAATTCAGGCTCGATAAGATCGGCGGGGCGACAGGTAATAATATCTGCATTTTCGCCCAAAACCTTTGTTCTGACTTCTTCGTTTATTTCACCGGGTAACTGTCCGTATTCACCTCTGAGAACACCCTTGGATTCTTTTGTCGCCATCTTGTATCTCTCGCCCGAAAGAACGTTCAATACAGCCTGGCTGCCTACGATCTGGCTTGTAGGTGTTACAAGGGGAGGATAACCGAAATCTTTGCGGACTCTCGGTATTTCTTCCAAAACATCATAGTATTTATCTTCTGCCTTTGCTTGTTTAAGCTGAGAAATAAGGTTGGAGAGCATACCTCCGGGAACTTGATAGATAAGGGTATTGGGGTCAACGTTAAGAACCTTTGGATCAAGGAATCCCTCTTCTTTCAGTTTTGCCGCAATATTACGGAAGTGTGTTGCGGGTCCTGTAAGGTTTTTAAGGTCGATTCCCGTATCATACTCAGTACCTCTGAGTGTTGCTATCATAGCTTCTGTAGAGGGCTGAGCTGTACCGTTAGCCATAGGCGAAAGAGCAGTATCAATAATATCAACACCCGCCTGAATAGCCATAAGGTAGGTCATTTCACCCGTACCGGTCGTGTTATGTGTATGAATATGAAGCGGGACTTTAACTTTCTTCTTAAGAGCCTTAACCAATGAATAAGCATCATAGGGAAGAAGAAGGTTAGCCATATCTTTGATACATATGGTGTCAGCGCCCATATTTTCGAGCTTAACTGCAAGATCTACAAAATATTCTTCGCTGTGAACGGGGCTTACTGTATAGCTGATTGCCGCTTCAACAATACCGCCGTGTTTTTTTGTGGAGTTTATTGCGGCTTCCATATTTCTTGTGTCGTTCAAAGCATCAAAAATTCTGATAACGTCAATTCCGTTTTTGATTGATTTTTTGATAAACATATCAACAACGTCATCTGCATAATGCTTGTATCCAAGAAGGTTCTGTCCGCGAAGGAGCATCTGAAGCTTTGTGTCGGGAAGATTTTTCTTTAATATTCTAAGTCTTTCCCATGGGTCTTCCTTAAGAAATCTCATGCAAGAATCAAAGGTAGCTCCACCCCAACATTCGAGTGACCAATAACCTGCATCGTTAAGGGCTTTGCAGGCGGGGAGCATATCTTCTATTCTCATTCTTGTTGCAGCTTGCGACTGATGAGCGTCGCGGAGAATAGTATCGGTAATATAAACTTTTTTTGACATATTGGGCTCCTTTGGAAGATGCTGTTAAGCTAATGTGCAGAGTAATGTTCCTGTTTCAACGGTAGCCCCGGTCTGTATATTTACAGATGCAACGGTTCCGTCGATGGGTGATGTAATTTCATTTTCAAGCTTCATAGCTTCAAGGATCATAAGCACGTCGCCTTTTTTTACAGCCTGTCCGTTTGCAACGTTTACCTTCAAAATAGTACCGGGCATAGGAGCTGAAATGGTTGTGCTGCCTGTCTGCGCAGGAGCTGCAGGTGCAGGTGTAGGTGCAGCAGGAGCAGGGGCGGGAGCTGCAGAAACGGGAGTTGTACCAATATCTTTTTTATCTATTATTTCAAGTGTGATTTCGTATAAATTTCCGTTAACGTTAACTTTGTAAGCCTTCATTTTGTGTTTCCTCTCGATAAAGTTTGTTTAATGTTTATGACTTAAAGCTTTTTGAACGAAAGAACACGGATTGCTGAAATATCAGTTCCGTTTTCTTCAGCAACAGCAGCGCATATAGCGGCTATAAGCTCTTGTTTGTTTTCGATTACTTCATTCTGTTGTTGGGGGATGTTTTCGATTCTTTCTAAGGTTATATTCTCGTTAGAGACAGTGTTATATGCTTTGTTTTTGGATGAAGAATACTTAACCAAAAATACGATTGCGAATATAACGAGTAACCCAAGAAGAACAACAGAAGCGACTTGCAAGTACAGAAAATATGTTGCAAGTTTTGCGTTTGACAGAGACTGAATCATAAAACGTTCCATCATTTTTTCTCCTTGAAATAGTAATAAATTTATGTCTGTTTGTGTGATTTGTTTGCTAATATCACATCAAAATTTATTTTATCACATATATGGAAAAAATGTTATATAATAGGGTATTGTTAACAAATAATTCACAATATATATTGTTAAAAAAATATATATTTTTTTGATAATAAAACTCTGATAAAGCTGTGTATTGACATTTAATGAAAAAAGTATTATTATAATATATTATTATAAATTTTAAGAGGGTCAATTATGAACAGTCTTGAAAAGGCAAGAAAAATAATCAACACTGCAGACAAAGAAATGGCGAAATATTTCGAAATGCGTATGGATGCGGTAAAACTTGTGACCGAATACAAGAGAGAAAACGGTATTCCGATCGATGATTTTGCCAGAGAAGCAGAAATGATCGAAAGAAACTCAAGCCTTATAGAGAATGAGGAGTATAGGGAATATTACGTAAATTTCCTAAAGAGTAATATATTATTGTCCAAAAAAATGCAACATAAGCTTCTCAATGGTATGACAGTTGCTTATAGCGGAGTTGAGGGTGCGTTTGCTAATATTTGCGCACAAAAGATCTTTCCGGATGCTAAATGTGTTGCTTATGCAGATTTCAAAGCGGCTTATAGAGCTGTTGAAAAGGGCGAATGCGATTGTGTGCTGTTACCGATAGAAAACAGCCATAACGGTGACGTTGGAAACGTGCTCGATCTTGCATTTTTTGGTTCTTTGTACATAAACGGTGTTTATGAAGCAGATATTGTTCAGAATCTTCTTGCAGTAAAAGGTGCTGTTATAGATGATGTTAAAAAGGTTATAAGTCACCCGCAGGCTTTGGGCCAGAGCGCAAACTTTATTGAAAAGCATAATTTTGAAACCGAAAACGTTGTTAACACAGCAGTTGCGGCAAAAATGGTAGCAGAAATGGGAAGAAAAGATATTGCCGCTATCGGTAGTGCAGAGGCAGCTGAGAAATACGGACTTAACGTTTTGGCATCTCACATAAACGAGAGTAATACAAATACGACAAGGTTTGCTGTTTTCTCAAGATCAAAGCGTAACCCCTCAGCTTCAGATGATAGATTTATTATGTTGTTTACTGTAAAGAACGTTGCCGGTTCGCTTGGACGAGCTATTTCGGTAATTGGCGAACACGGCTTTAACCTTCATGCGTTGAAGAGCAGACCTACAAAAGAGCTTGTTTGGGATTATTTCTTCTACGTTGAGGGTGAAGGAAACGTAAACAGCGATCAGGGTAGAGCTATGCTTGAGGATCTGAAAGAGTGCTGTTCAAACTTGAAGATCGTTGGAAATTTTGAAAAAGAAATTAGAATTTAAATTTTGCATACAAGATTGTAAAAACTGAAAGTGGAGAAATTGTTTTATGATCATACCGATTAAAACACAAAACGGTTTATATAATATTTATCTCGAAAGAGGCGCTTTGAAAAAGGCGGGAGAGTATTTTGATCTTGATCGTAAGGTTATGATTATTACCGATACTGGTGTTCCTGAAGAGTATTCAAAAACGGTTGCTTCTTGTTGTAAGAGCGCTGTTATTACAACGATAGAGATGGGTGAAAAATCCAAGAATATTGATACTTTTAAATATCTTCTCGAACGCTTGGTTGAAAATGATTTTACGAGAACCGATTGTGTTGTTGCCGTAGGCGGCGGTGTTGTCGGTGATTTATCGGGATTTGTTGCTTCTTGTTATATGAGAGGCATTGATTTTTACAACGTTCCCACAACCGTTCTTTCGCAGGTTGATTCATCTATAGGTGGAAAAACAGCCATTGATTTTATGGGATTAAAGAATATTGTCGGCGCATTCTATCCGCCTAAGGGAGTTATTATTGACTCTGATACTTTGAATACGTTGCCCGACAGACAGTTGTCTAACGGGTTAGCGGAGTCTTTAAAAATGTCAATGACAAGCGATCCTGTTTTGTTTGATATTTTTGAGAAAAATGATATTGCAGAAAACATAGATACGATAATTGAGCGTTCGTTGAATATAAAGAAATACGTTGTAGAGCAGGATGAGAAGGAATCGGGATTGCGTAAGATCCTTAATTTCGGTCATACGCTCGCTCACGCAATTGAAACAAACGAAAGCCTGGAAAAATATTATCACGGCGAGTGCGTGGCGATCGGTATGGTTCCTATGTGCTCTCTGAGTGTAAGAAAAAGACTTATACCTATTTTGAAAAAATTAAATCTTCCGACCGAAATGGATTATTCGGTGGATTCACTTCTTGATGCTTGCCGCCATGATAAAAAGATGTCGGGTGACAATATTACGGTTGTATACGTTGACAAGATAGGTGAATTTGAGCTTATAAAAATGCCTTTTTCAGAATACGGAGAAATGGTAAAGAGGGGGCTTAGTATATGAAAAATACGTTTGGTAATAACGTTTCTGTTACTATATTCGGAGAAAGCCACGGTAACGCGATAGGTGTTGTTATTGATGGTATTGCTCCGGGCGTTGAGGTTGACAGAGAATATATAAACAAGCTTTTAGAGCTTCGCAGACCTTCAGGTGCTATTTCTACAGCAAGAAGAGAAGGCGACGAATTTGTAATTGAAAGCGGAGTTTTTGAGGGTAAGACAACAGGTACACCGATATGTATATTGATTCCAAACGAGGATACTCGATCGAAGGATTATTCTGCGACAAGATGGCTTGCAAGACCATCTCACGCTGATTATACTGCTAATTGCAAATATCACGGATACGAGGATTACAGAGGCGGCGGCCACTTCAGCGGAAGAATTACTGCAGCTCTGGTTGCGGCGGGTGGTATTATTATTCCCGCTTTGAATAAAAAGGGTATAAAAATCGGAACCCATATAAAGAAATGCGCAGGAGTGTGCGACAGAGATTTTTCGGAAAATATTTATGATGAAATAGATTCTTTGTACGATAAAAAGATTGCTGTATTGGATGATTCCGTTGCAGACAGAATGACCGATGCCATTACACAAGCTAAGAAAGAGGGTAACAGCGTAGGCGGAGTGCTCGAGACTGTTGTGGTTGGTGTTAATGCAGGCGTTGGAGAGCCTTGGTTTGATACGGTTGAGGGATTGCTTTCTCACGCTTTATTTTCAATTCCTGCAATCAAGGGCGTTGAATTCGGCGCTGGATTTTCGTTAAGCGATATGTACGGCTCGGAAGCAAATGATGCGTTTGCTTATGAAAATGATAGAGTTATAACAAAAACAAATAATTCGGGTGGTATAAACGGCGGAATTACAAACGGTATGCCTATTGTATTCAGATGCGCTGTAAGACCGACTCCCACACTTTCAATCGAACAGAATACGATCGATATGAGCAAAAAAGAAAACGCTGTATTGATGTCAAAGGGCAGACACGATCCTTGTATAGTTCACAGAGCAAGAATAGTTGTTGACTGTATAACAGCTCTTACTATTTGCGATATGATGACGGGAAGATACGGTACTGATTGGTTAAACAGCTTATGAAATACGGACTTATTGCTGAAAAATTAGGGCATAGCTTTTCAAAGGAAATACATAATAAGCTTTTCGATTATAGTTATGAGCTTTGCGAGGTTTCCGGTGACAGCTTTGACTTTTTTATGAAAAAAAAGGAATTTAACGGTATTAACGTTACAATTCCGTATAAACAGATGGTGATTCCTTATCTTGATGAGATAAGCGATGACGCAAGAAAAATCGGCGCTGTAAACACCATTGTGAACAGAGATGGCAGACTTGTAGGATACAATACCGATTTTTTAGGATTATACGATTTGATAAACAGACAGAATATCGTATTGGAAAACAAAAAGGTATTGATCCTCGGAAGCGGCGGTACGTCTAAAACAGCTTTTGCTGTTGCTGAAAGTATGAACTGCTCTTGTGTTTACCGTGTATCGAGAAAAGAGGGTAATGGTTGTATTACGTATGAAGCGGCTGTTAAAGAGCATACCGATGCAGACGTTATAATCAATACTACACCTGTTGGTATGTACCCTAATATAGCTGTATCTCCGATAGATTTAGACTTATTTGCGAATTTATCGGGTGTTGTTGACGTTGTATATAATCCGCTTAACACAAAGCTTATTTGCGATGCGAAAAGAAAAGGCATAAATGCTGTAGGCGGTCTATATATGCTTGTTTCTCAGGCTGCAAGGGCGGCTGAGAAGTTTTTGGATACAAATGTTGATTCTTGCAAGATCGAAGAAATATATAAAGAGCTTTATTTGTCGAAGCAGAACATAGTTTTAACGGGTATGCCCGGTGCCGGTAAAACCACTATCGGTAAGATTTTGGCAGATTTACTCGGTAAGACGTTTGTTGATACTGATGAATTGATAGTACAGAAAGAAAATAAGACCATACCGGATATTTTCAGCGAGGTTGGAGAAAAGGGCTTCAGGAAGATTGAAAGTGAAGTTATTTTTGATCTTGGAAGTGTACAGAATTCTATAATTTCCACCGGTGGCGGAGCTGTGCTTGACTATAGAAATATTGATATACTGAAAGAGAACGGTGTTGTTGTGTTTATAGACAGAGATATTTCGTCTATTGTTGCGACAGAAGACAGACCTCTCACAAGCAACAGAGAAGCTCTTGAGAAAAAATATGCGGAGCGTTATCCTATTTATTGTGAAAGATGTGATTATCACGTAAAAATAGGTAATGATGCAAAGGAAAATGCAAGAATAATTTCAGAACTTGTTAAAGAAGGTAACTTTTAATGAAAATACTCGTTTTAAACGGCCCGAATCTTAATATGCTTGGAATAAGAGAACCGGCATTATACGGTACTCAGAATTACGAAAATCTTTGCAGTATGATAAATAAGTGCGCCGATGAAACAAATATAGAAGTTGAGATATTCCAGTCCAATCACGAGGGGTGTCTTGTTGATAAGATTCAGCAGGCGTATAATGCTTTTGACGGCATTGTAATAAACCCTGCTGCTTATACACACACAAGCGTAGCATTGCTTGACGCTTTAAAGGCTGTTGCTATCCCTGCTGTCGAGGTTCATATATCTGACGTGTCAAAGCGCGAGGATTTCAGACAGATAAGCTACGTAAGACATTATTGCGAAAAGACTATCGCAGGAAAAGGCTTTGACGGTTATATCGAAGCTATAAAATATCTCGTTGAAAAATACGGTGAGAGTGTATGAAGCTAAAGATAGAAAAATCTGTTGCCAAGGGTAAAATAGAAGCGCCGCCTTCAAAGAGTATGGCTCACAGAGCTTTGATATGCGGTGCATTAAGCGGTAGCTCTTATATATCTAATATTGCATATTCAAAGGATATCACTGCAACTCTTGAATGTCTTGAAAAGATGGGGGCTGCTGTTGAAAAGGGCAGCGATTATGTAAAAATAGGCGGTTTAGATCCTTTTTCTGTGCCCGAAAACGTGAATGTTTTTTGTAATGAAAGCGGAAGTACGTTGAGATTTCTTATTCCGCTTTGTATGCTTTCCGGCAACAACGTTACTCTTTCGGGAAGCAAGAGATTGTTTGAGAGACCGTTGTCTGTTTATGAAAAGATATGCGACGAACAGAATATAGTTTTTGAAAAAAGAGATGAATCTGTTTCTGTTTGCGGTGTACTGAAAAACGGTAATTATTCCGTTGCAGGAAATATATCAAGTCAGTTTATAACGGGACTTTTGCTCGTATTACCTATGTTACCATCCGATAGCACTTTGACTGTTGAGGGCAAGTTTGAAAGCGAATCATACGTTGATTTGACATTAGAGGTAATGAGAGAGTTTGGCGTAAACGTTGAAAAAAAGGGCAACGTGTTTTACATAAATGGTGGTCAAAAATATAATTCGGTTAATTATACAGTTGAGGGCGATTGCTCCAATGCGGCATTTTTAGACGCGTTTAATTACCTCGGCGGATGTGTTGAGGTTGGCGGCATAAAGAATGGCACTCTTCAGGGAGACAGAGTTTATGCCGATATGTATAATGGCTTAAAGAATGGCGAAAAGGATTTTGACCTATCAGATTGTCCTGATTTAGGACCTGTTATGTTTGCTATGGCCTCTTATTTCGGTGGAGCAAAATTTACGGGTACTTCAAGACTTCGCATAAAAGAGAGCGACAGAGCAGCTTGTATGGCAAAAGAGCTTTCAAAATTCGGAGTAAAGGTTGATGTTTACGAGGATTCTGTTGTAATAAATGAATCTGTTGTTAGTGAGCCTAAAGAATTGCTTTGCGGACATAATGATCACAGAATAGTGATGGCGCTTGCATTGTTGTGCTCCGTTAAGGGCGGGGTTATTGAGGGAACAGAAGCTGTCAGCAAGAGCTTTCCCGATTTTTTTGAGAAAATATCATTTCTCGGTGTAAAAGTTAATGAGGTTTAAAGGTAAAAAGATATGAAGATTGATTCAACGAAAAAGTTTTTAATAGTTGGCTTAGGTTTGCTCGGCGGATGTTATGCTATGGCATTAAAGCGTAAGGGCTTTACCGTATATGCTATAACAAAGAACGAGCAGGATATAGAATATGCTTTGGAAAATAATTTGATTGACCATGGAACTACAGAAGTCGACGAGGAAATTATAAAATCTGCTGATATAATCGTTTTTGCGCTCTATCCGCACGTTTTCAAGGAATGGATAAAGGATTATGGCCATTTGATAAAAGAGGGAACTGTTATAACCGACGTAACGGGTGTTAAGAGCTGTATCGTGTATGAGGTTCAGGCTATGTTGAAGCAGGGCGTTGAATTTATAGCGGCTCACCCTATGGCAGGACGCGAGGTAAGCGGTGTTCAGAACAGTGACGATGCAATATTCAAAGAAGCTAACTATATTGTCGTACCTACGGAAAACAATACGTTCGGCGCAATCGAGCTTTGTAAGGAGCTTGGAGAAATATTGGGCTTTGCAAGCGTATCTGTTCTTGATCCCGAAAAACACGATGAAATGATTGCTTTTCTTTCTCAGCTTACGCACTGTATTGCCGTATCTCTTATGTGCGCAAATGATAACCCCGGACTTGTTTTCTATACGGGTGACTCATTTAGAGATTTAACAAGAATCGCAAAAATTAACGATGAAATGTGGAGTGAGCTTTTTCTTGCGAACAGAGATGCTTTGCTTAAGGAAATGGAAAAGTACAGAAAAACATTTGATAAATTATATGAGTGCGTAAAAAATAACAACAGAGAAGAGATGCGCAGTATGATGCGTATATCATCAGAACGCAGAGAGAAATTTAACAAGAAAGAGAAGAGTGACTTGATATGAATATGAATTTCTGCAGAAAGCTCCCTATTCCTCAGGTTATTAAGCAGGAATATCCGATAACACCTAATATGGAAAAGGTAAAAGAAAAAAGAGCTGTTGAGATAAAATCGATTTTTGAAGGTAAATCAGATAAGTTTTTGCTTGTTATAGGACCTTGTTCAGCTGATAATCAGGAGTCTGTGCTTGATTATATTTCAAGACTTCGCAAGATCGAAGACGAGGTTAATGATAAGATCGTAATTATTCCTCGTATATACACAAACAAGCCTCGAACAACAGGCGCAGGATATAAGGGAATGCTCCATCAGCCTGATCCCGATCAGGAGACGGATATGCTTAAGGGGATTGTTGCAATTAGAGAAATGCACCTTAAAGCGCTTAATGAATATGGTTTTACTTGCGCTGATGAAATGCTTTATCCCGAAAATCACCGTTACCTTTCAGACTTGTTGGCTTATGTTGCCGTAGGTGCGCGTTCTACAGAGGACCAGCAGCACAGACTTACAGCGAGCGGGCTCAATATTCCGGCAGGCATGAAGAACCCCACAAGCGGAGACCTTTCGGTTATGATGAATTCTATCAAGGCTGCGCAGAGCGGACATACGTTTATCTACAGAGGTTGGGAAGTAAAGAGCGAAGGTAATCCCTTGACTCATGCTATACTTCGCGGTTACGTTGATTTTGCAGGTAAAAATATATCAAACTATCACTACGAAAACTTGCTTGAGTTAAATGAGCTATATTTAAAATCAGGTCTTAAAAACCCTGCAGCTATCGTTGATACAAACCACGCAAACTCATCAAAGAAATACCTTGAGCAGATAAGAATTGCCAAGGAAGTTGTTGCAAATAGAAAACAGAATAGCGATATTAAATCACTTGTAAAGGGTCTTATGATCGAAAGCTATATCGAAGATGGAGCGCAGTGCATCGGAGAACACATTTATGGCAAATCAATTACCGACCCTTGCTTAGGCTGGGAAAAGACAGAAAGACTTATTCTTGATTTGGCAGATATGCTCTGATCAAAAAAATAAAAACCGTCATTTTTATGACGGTTTTTTTGTTTTTATAAGTGATCTTTTTACTTTAGAAAGTATACGTCTGATGCAAGAAAATGCGAACATAAAAACAACCCTTATAAAGAATGTTTTTCTCCACCAAAAGACATAAAGCTTATATCCTCTACTTGTGTTACAGTCGATATATTTATCCTTTCTGTAAAAGGCGGTGAGCACTCCGATAATGTGTTTATCGGTTATATCGTATTCATTGCGAATACAATTATCGCCGCGGATAATATAGCCATCGTCTGTTACTTTAATGACTCTGTGAAGTACGTATTTGTTTTTGCTTCTTTGGTAGAGAACTACGTCGTTTTCCTTGGGCTTTTGCTTTATTTTTTCAACGACGATCGTGTCGCGCCCTTGTTTAAGCATAGGTCTCATGCTTATTCCAAACGGACGATTTACAAGCAGTCCATCCTTTTCGAGCTGCTCTCTGTAATTTGTTGTTTCTATTGAATTACACATGGTTTTTAGCCGTTTATTCAGTAATTAAATTGTTCTTGCGAAGTGTTTCAAGGTAGGGCGCAAGTGAGTTTTTCGCATTATCAAAGCTAACGTCGTATTGCTTTGTGATTTCAATTACCAAATCTTCCTCGCTTATTTCGTTTTGAAGAAGCTTAAATATAAACTCTCCGACGGAATTCAGCTTGATCATGCCGTTAAATTCGCAGTTACTCTGTTCGATTGCAAGAGCAACCGTTTGGCCGGCTACGTTTCTAACAACAAAATTGTATTTTAATTTCATCAGCCATTACCTCTGAATAATCAATCTTCGTCTTTATCGTAAAGCGCTTGGTATTTTTCTTGGCTCTCAGCTTTCTTTCTTGCAATAAAGCTTCTGATTGCAAGAAAAATTGCAGCGATAAGGATATACACCACAGCGAAAGCAATAACCAAAATAAATGAGTTTGATGATTTCTTAGCGTGTCCTGCTAGGTAAATAAATATTAAATAGAATCCAAACGTTGATGAAACAAAGTGCATAGCGATTCTAAGAATAATATTAAGCTTTTTGTTTGTAAGAATAACGTTAGTTGCTGTAAACCATATTGAAGTTAAGAGAACTATCGTGAGCTTTGTCAGGTCAAGCCCCCATGTTCCCTGATCTTTTGTGATAAGTCTCTGAATAATATAGAACGCAAACACTATTACAGTGAATACAACGCAGCTTTTCTTTAACAGATTTGAAAGTTTATCCAATAATTTGTTTTTCATTTTGCAGAGTGCTCCTTAGTATGCTTACTTGAGATCAGAGAAGCTGATTTCAAATGTATTTACAACCTTTTCCTGAGGCTTAAGGTATTTCTGTGTACCGTTCTCAACGTTAGCCTTAAATCCGGAATTAGTAGCTGTCATAGGTTCAAGACCGCATACGTAGGTACCTGACTGACAAGCCTTCCATTCAAGGAAGTTTGTGAGTGCAGGAGAGAGGTAATTTACACGCATACTTGTGTTAATGTCGGGGTTGTCAATGCCGAAATATTTTTCGGAAAGCTCGTGTTCAAAAAGCATTTCTTCGAAAGAATCAGCAGGTTCTTCAAAATACTCCCAAGCGTCAGGACGCGCCTTTGCGTGAGCAGAGAAGGGATTACACTTAACTGACGGAATAACTATCTTTGAGTTTTCGGACATAAGCGGATAACCCATATTGAAATGATAGAGCAAAGAAAGGTGAGTATCGGTAAATCCTTCGTTTTTGATTACGTCCTTTACGTATATTTTATCTTCACCGTATTTGCAGGTGATAGAACGAGTGAGAGACATATTTGAACCGAAGATTATAGCCTCACGCATAATACCGCTTATAGTTACGCTGTTGCCTTCTTCGGGGATCTGAATTGACAATTCTTCGCAAGGAGTATTGCTCATTCTGCCGTGGAAGGTAAGCTCGGGATTTGTTCCGTCTGTTCCGCCATAATTTTTAAGGCCGCAAGTGGTCATAAATCCGCCGCCAAACGAACGAAGCCATACGTTACCGAGTTCGTTATAATAAGAGGGGTTTACAACACCGTTAGGGGTGTGGAATGCC
>SVRB01000024.1 GCA_015065045.1 Oscillospiraceae bacterium
GTTTATGAATATGTCACTTACAAATATTGCAAAGGCAGGTATATTCTCCGCAGACCGTTCTGTTCTTGAATATGCGGATAAGATCTGGAATTTGAAATAATGCAAATTATATACGATAGTAAAAAAGAAATATTTAAGTCAAAATTCGGCACCCTTCGTGAAAATGAAGGGTGCACTATCAATATACACGTACCTAAGTGCTATGCTGCACATACGTGTTTTTTGGTGTTTACACGGGAAAACGGAATGATGTATTCGATGTATTCAATGCAAAAGACTGATGAATATAATGAATACGACGTGTATTCGTGTACGTTTAGCTTTGCTGAAGCGGGACTGTATTTTTACAAGTTTGATATAAAGACACAATATGAGGAGTTTTCTCTTTATAAACAAGGATATGATCAAACCAATAAGTATAAGGGCGGTATGTGGCAGTTGTCTTGTGTGCCGTCGGATTTTGATGCTCCCGAGCAATTTATGGGAAGTATTATGTATCAAATCTTTCCCGATAGATTTTGTAAAGTCGGATGCGTTGACACGACTGAAAAACTGAAACCGTTCTGGGTACATGATAATATGAGTGATGTTCCTTGCTTTATGCCTGATGAAAAAGGGGTAGTTCAGAATAATGACTTTTTCGGCGGTAATTTAAAGGGAATAACGAGCAAACTTGATTATCTTAAAACCTTAAATGTTGACGTTATTTATTTGAATCCTATATTTAAGGCATATTCTAATCATAGGTACGATACAGCCGATTATATGAAGATAGACGAGATGCTCGGTGACGAAAAGGATTTTGCTAATCTATGCAAGCAAGCGCATAAGAGGGGTATTAAAATAATCCTCGATGGTGTGTTCTCTCACGTTGGAAGTAACAGTAAATATTTTGACTGTGAAAACGTGTTTGGTAACGGTGCTGTTTCGAATGAAAATTCGCCGTATAGATGTTGGTTTGATTTTAAGGAATATCCGACTGATTATACGTCTTGGTGGGGCATAAAGACTTTGCCGTGTGTTGATGAGAACAATAAGGAATACCGCGATTACATTATCAACGATGAAGATAGTGTTATTGCGCATTGGCTGAACCTTGGTGCTGATGGGTTCAGACTCGACGTGGCAGACGAGCTTCCTGATTCGTTTATTTCCGAACTAAGAACAAGAATGAAGCAAATAAAGAAGGATTCCTTCCTTATCGGCGAGGTTTGGGAGGATGCTTCGAACAAGTGTAGTTATGGTGTGAGAAGAAAGTATTTTACGGGCGGTGAACTTGATTCTGTAATGAATTATCCGTTCAAGAATGCTATAATCGATTACATTTGCGGCAGAGACAATGGCTATGGCTTGAGAGATGTCGTTATGTCTATATCGGAGAATTATCCACGTTCGGTATTGAATTGTCTTATGAACAGCCTTTCCACGCACGATACAGTTCGAGTTCTGTCTGCTTTGGGAGATATTGATGTTCCTGCAGATAAGGAAAAAAGAGCGTGCTTCAGGATGTCTGTCGATGAATTCAAAAATGCTGAGAAAAGATTGCTATGCGCTGTTTTGTTGCAGTTTGTGCTGCCCGGTATGCCTTGCGTTTATTATGGCGATGAAATAGGAACTGAAGGGTTTGAGGATCCGTTCTGCAGATCCTTCTTTGATTGGAACAAAACTGATGATAATGATATATTAGATTTTTATAGACAGATCTCAAAAATCAGAAGTTGTTATGATGAATTAAAATACGGAAAAGTGGATATTGATGTACTGTGCGATAATGTATTGCAAGTCAGAAGAGAACACAACGGGAAATCGATTTTTGCCGTAATAAATACCGGCGAAAACAGCTATACGTTGGATATGAATGCCGATGTGTTGGTGAGTGCAAATACAAGAGACGAATTTGGTAAAAAAATTATTGAAAAAAACGGATTTATTTTACATTTATGATTGACAAAATAAGATAATAAGTGTATAATGACAATGTAAACTTTTGCATGACTGACGGGTAACGCGAAGTAACGCGGTGGAGTGTGAAAGTTAAAAAGTGCCGACCGTCTGGGCAAACCGCTTCTACAGCTGGTTTGCCTTTTTTTGAGAATAATATAGGAGGGTTAAGTATATGGAAAACAAAAATTGGAATGGTTTCTTAGGCGAAACATGGAAAAATGAAATCAATGTTCGCGATTTTATTCAGTCAAACTATAATGAGTATACAGGTAACTCAGAGTTCCTTGCCGGCCCCACCGACAGAACAAGTGCTTTGATGAAGAAAGTACAGGAATTGTTTGCGGAAGAAAGAAGAAAGGGTGGCGTTCTCGACGTTGAGACAGGAACTGCTTCATCGCTCGTAAACTATGCTCCCGGATATATTGATAAGGAAAACGAAATCATAGTTGGTCTTCAGACAGATAAGCCGCTCAAGAGAGGTGTAAATCCTTTCGGTGGTATGAGAATGGCTAAGCAGGCGTGCAAGGCTTACGGTTATGAACTCGATCCCAAGGTTGAACAGGAATTCAGATACAGAACAACTCATAACGACGGTGTATTCAGAGCATACACAGACGAGATGAGAAGTGCTCGTAAGTGCCACGTTATCACAGGTTTGCCTGATGCTTATGGTAGAGGCCGTATTATTGGTGACTACAGAAGAGTTGCACTTTACGGTGTTGACAGACTTATCGAAGAAAAGATCAAGGATAAGAAGGCTCTTGGCGAAGGTCTTATGGATGTTGATTCTATTAGACTTACAGAAGAGTTGTTCCAGCAGATTGCATTCCTCGGTTACTTGAAGGAAATGGCTCAGTCTTATGGCTATGATATCAGCTTGCCTGCAGGAAACGCTAAAGAAGCTATCCAGTGGACATACTTTGCTTACCTTGCTGCAATCAAAGAACAGAATGGTGCTGCAATGTCTCTTGGTAGAGTTAGCACATTCTTTGATATTTATATTGAAAGAGATATCAAGAACGGTGTTCTTGATGAACAGGGGGCTCAGGAGCTTATCGACGACTTCGTAATTAAGCTTCGTGTTGCAAGACACTTGCGTACACCCGAATATAACGAATTGTTCGGCGGCGACCCCATGTGGATCACAGAAGCAGTTGGTGGTATGGGTCTCGACGGCAGAACTCTCGTAACAAAGAGCAGCTTCCGTGTTCTTAACACACTTTATACATTGTGCTCATCACCTGAACCTAACATTACAGTTCTTTGGTCTACACAGTTGCCTAAGGGCTTTAAGGAATTCTGCGCAAAGGTTTCTGCTGATACAGACTCAATTCAGTACGAAAACGATGACGTAATGCGTCCCGCATACGGCGATGACTATGCAATTGCGTGCTGCGTATCCGCAATGAAGGTTGGTAAGCAGATGCAGTTCTTCGGAGCAAGATGCAACCTTGCAAAATTGCTTCTTATCGCGATTAACGGTGGTTATGATGCAGAAAGCGGCATTCACATCGGTCCTCAGATGGATGTAATGAACGTTGAAAAGCTCGACTATGATGCAGTATACGAAAGATTCTCAGTTTATATTGAATGGCTTTCACAGTTGTACGTTAAGACAATGAACGTTATTCACTATATGCACGATAAGTATGCTTACGAAAAGATCCAGATGGCATTGCACGATACACAGGTTGATCGTTTCATGGCATTCGGTATTGCAGGTCTCTCTGTTGTTGCTGACTCATTGAGCGCAATTAAGTATGCTAACGTTAAGCCTCTTCTCAACGAAAATGGCTTTATCACTGCATTCGAAACAACAGGTTCATTCCCCAAATACGGTAATGACGATGACAGAGTTGATATGATAGCAAAGGATATGACTCACAAGGTTATTACAGAGCTTCGTAAGACTCCCACATATAGAAATGCAATTCACACACTTTCTGTTCTTACAATTACATCAAACGTAATGTACGGAAAGAATACAGGTGCTACACCTGACGGCAGAGCTGCAGGACAGGCGTTTGCTCCCGGTGCAAACCCCATGCACAACAGAGAAGAAAACGGTGCATTGGCATCTCTTAACTCAGTTGCAAAGCTTTGCTATGATGATTGCCGCGACGGTATTTCTAACACCTTCTCAATCACTCCCGAAGCCCTCGGTAGAACAGAAGATGAAAGAATCCAGAACCTCGTATCAATTCTCGACGGTTACTTTGCTAAGATGGCTCATCACATCAACATCAACGTTCTCAACAGAGAAACATTGATGAAGGCTTATGATGATCCGGAAAGCTATCCTAACCTTACAATCAGAGTATCGGGATACGCTGTAAACTTCAATAAGCTTTCACGCGAACAGCAGAAGGAAGTTATCAGCCGTACATTCCACGAAACATTATGATAAAAGGAAAAATTCATTCAATTCAAACTCTCGGCACGCTTGACGGGCCGGGAGTTCGATTTGTTGTATTCATGCAAGGCTGTAACCTCAGATGTCAATGCTGTCATAACCCTGATACATGGAGTATGGATGGCGGTACTGAATATACTCCTGAGCAGATTGTCGAAAAGGTTAAGCGATACAAGGAGTACTTTGGCAAGGAAGGCGGAATAACGTTTTCCGGCGGAGAACCATTGTTACAGTGTGATTTTGTTCGAGAGACTTTTAAGCTTTGTCATGAGAATGGCATAAACACTTGTATTGATACGTCAGGCGATTTACTTAATGATAACGTTATGGAAATGCTGAAATATTGCGACAGAGTTCTTCTTGACGTTAAATATACAGAAAACGATTTATATAAAAAGTATGTTGGATGCTCTTTGGATACAGTAATCAAGTTTTTGGAATACTTAAACAAGATGAATATTCCGACTACGTTAAGACACGTTGTTATACCTACAAAAAACGATTATTTTGAAAATTTTCAGAAGTTGAAGGCTATAACAGAAAAGTATAAGTGTATAGATTATGTTGAGTTATTACCATTCAGAAAGATCTGTACAGTAAAATATGATAAGATGGGAATTGAGTTTCCTTTTAAGGATATACCCGAACCCGAATATCACGATATGGAAGAATACCGAAAACTGTTTCATTAAGTTTTCGGTATTTTTTGTTTTTTAAAATCTAAAAATTGGCAGTTATAAAATATATGTGATTGTTTATAATAATACCAGAGTCACAAAGACTCAATTGATATAGATTTTTGGTTTAATATCAAAAAATAAGGAGAAACAAAAATGGCATCTAACAAAACACTCGTTCCCGAAGCCAAGGAAGCGCTTAATCGTTTTAAGATGGAAGCTGCTAACGAAGTTGGCGTAAACCTCAAGCAGGGTTACAACGGTGATCTCACATCTAAGCAGGCAGGTTCTGTAGGCGGTCAGATGGTTAAGAAGATGATCGAAAAGTACGAGAACGATATTAAGGGCTCTAACTGACTATAGTTAAATAGTTATTTAGAAAAAACAAGTGATAGTGTCCTTACCGAACATACTTCGGTAGGGGCATTATTATTTTATCGAGTTGTTGACATATCAGGCTATAAATGATAAAATAAATTAAATATAATGATGTAAAAATAGGTGGTCTCAAATGGCATTTGACGCAGGAATGGTTGCCGCTTTGGCAAATGAATTGAATATAAAGCTTACCGGTGCAAGAATTGATAAAATTCAGCAGCCTGAGAAGGAAGAAATAGTATTTACATTGCGTGCCGAGAGAGAAAACGTAAGATTATCTCTTTCTTCAGGGGCTAATAATCCAAGGGTGAACCTGACTTCGATCACAAAAGAGAATCCTGCATCTGCACCTATGTTTTGTATGCTTCTGAGAAAGCATTTGCTTGGCGGAAGAATATTGCAAGTATCCCAATACGACTTTGAGCGCGTAATTGAAATAGCACTTGAATGCCGTGATGAAATGGGATTTATTTGTACAAAGTATATTATTGTCGAGATAATGGGTAAGTATAGCAATATAATCTTTTGTGATGAAAACAAAAAGATTATAAGCGCAATAAAGCCTGTTGATTTTACCACAAGCAGCAAAAGACAGGTCTTAGCAGGTATGACATATGAATATCCGCCTAAGCAGGACAAGCTATCTCCTCTAAATACAACAAAAGAGGAATTTGTTGGTTTGTTTGAAAACGCTACTCCTGAAAGACTCGTTTCTCGTTTTATTGTTGACAACTATTTAGGTATATCAAATCTTGTTGCTAACGAGATTGCATATAAAGCATCCGGAAGCACAGATACTTATCTATCCGAGTGCACTGCGTTAGGTTTATGGAATGCTTTTAATGAGGTAATATCTGTTATTAAGAGCAAAGAGTTTACTCCCTATATTTTAAAAGAAGGCGATAAACCTGCAGAATTTAGCTTCATTTCTATAAATCAATATGGTGGAATATATAATCAGATTAAATGCAATACATTCAGTGAGCTTATTGATGAATACTATGTAAAAAAAGAGAGAATCAACCATATTAAACAAATATCAGCTGACCTCTCAAAATTCTTGTTAAATAACGAAAATAGAATTGTAAAGAAGATTTCTATCCATAAAGAAGAAATTAAAAGAGCAAATGAAAATTTAAAGAATAAGACCATAGGCGATATAATAACTGCTAATATCTACATGCTAAAAAGAGGAGATACGAAGGTAAAGCTTTTCGATTATTCGCTTGACGAACCTATCGAAAGAGTAATAGAGCTTGATTCAAAGCTCTCCCCCTCGCAAAACGCGCAAAGATATTACAAGAGATATAATAAGGCAAAGAAGGCAATCAGTGTTCTCACTGAGCATCTAAAGTCAGATGAAACTGAGCTTGAATATATAAGATCTGTTCTTGATGCATTGTCTCGAGCTGAGGGAGAAACCGATTTAGAAGAGATAAGAAGAGAACTTAAGACGGCAGGGTATAGCGTTAAGTCGAAAATGTCCTCAAAAAGCAATATAAAGACAGTTCCGTTTGAATTTAAGACCGAGAACGGTTATACAGTTTTGTGTGGAAGAAATAACATTCAAAACGATATGCTTACGTTTAAAACTGCATCAAAGCTTGACTACTGGTTCCACGTAAAAAATATAGCAGGTTCGCATTGCATACTTATATGTAATGGCGAGGAGCCGCCCGAGATAGATTTTACACAAGCGGCTATTATTGCGGCAACGCATTCAAAAGCAGCTGAAGGCGAAAACGTTGCTGTTGATTATACTTTTGTAAAGAACGTTAAGAAAATAAATGCGGCAAAACCTGGATTGGTTACTTATTCAACCAACTGGACTGCGTATGTTAATCCTGATGAAAAAATTTGTGAAAAACTTCGAGTGAGGTGAGAAGGCTTGGTTAGGTTTGTTTACGGTGGTGTTGGTACCGGTAAAAGCACCTTTGTGATCGACAATATAATAGAAGATTTAAAGTCGGGTAGAAAGCCGTTGCTTATTGTCCCTGACCAGCACGTGTTGACCGCAGAACGAGAAATAGCAGATCGTTCGGGTGATATATCAACCATAGACCTTGAGGTATTAAGCTTTAGAAGAGTAGCAAACTATGTTTTTAGGTCATTAGGTGGTTTATCATTTAACGATATAGATGATAGCGGACGTATGCTTATTATGTGGCGTGTTCTTCGCGAATCAAAGTTTTTTCTTAAAGCATACTCTGAAATAGACGAAAAGAACAATTCGTTTACAGAGCTTATGTTGTCCACTGTAAATGAATTAAAGCAATATTCAATAACTCCGTTAATGCTTGAAAATGCAAGCAAAAAGCTAAAGGAAAGTCATATTGAGCTTAGCAACAAGCTTGAAGATATTGCTTTGATTTATTCTATGTATCAAAGCTTTTTGTCAAAGGAATATAACGATCCGACAGATGAGTTAACGAGGGTTGCAGAGCTTCTTAGTGGCAGCAACTTTTTCTCTGAGTTCAACGTATATTTTGATTCATTTGATAGCTTTACACCACAGCAGTTTTCTGTAATAGAGCAGATAATAAAGCAAGCTAAAAACGTAGAATTTACGCTTTGCTATGATCCCACCGACAAAAGCGGTGTTTTTTCGTCGAGCCAAAGAACGTATAAAAGCATTTTAAAATTATTAAAAAAGCTTGGTATTGAATACAGCGACGTTTATTTAAAGGAAACAAAAGGGGATAAAGCGCACGGTATTGATTACGTTTCGCGAAATCTTTGGAACCATAACGTTTTGAGTGATGAATACAGTGGTGATACTGCAAGTATCGAGACGATTTGCTGTCACGATAAATTTGAGGAATGCGAAGCTGTTACTGCTGATATTATAAAGAAGGTCAGGAATGGTGTTAGATATAAGGATATAGTTATTATTGCTCGTGATATAAACTCGTATGAAGGTATTATTGATAACGAGCTTGAAAATAACGGTGTTCCGTTTTATATGTCGCGCAGGACTGACATTTCTTCTAAACCTATATTTAAACTTATCCTTGCAGCTTTTGCGATAAAAAACAAGGGTTGGCGTTACAATGACGTGATTTCTTACATAAAGACGGGTTTAGTTGGTGTTACGTTCGAAGAATGTGATATACTTGAGAATTATGCGTCTGCTTGGAATATCAAAGGAAGACGTTGGTATGACGGAATCGATTGGAATATGAATCCCGATGGTTTTACTGAGAAGATAACCGATGATGGCATAGCTGTAATCAATACTGCGAATGGCATTCGAAAAAGAGTGGTTCTTCCTCTCATAAAGCTTTTTGATTCAATAGGCAAGACAACCGTTAGAGATATAACGACTGCATTATATAATTTTTTATGTGAATTAAAGGTCAGAGAACAGATAGAATTACAGGCAACGGAATGCAGAAATAACAAGAATTTTGCTGAAGAAAAGGAATTGATCCAGCTTTGGAACATACTTATCGGCTGCTTTGATACTATTGTAAATATCGCAGGAGACGTTGTTTTGGATGGGGAAGAGTATATTAACCTTATCAGTATTGTTTTTGATAATACCGATATAGGAACTATTCCTCCGTGTATTGATAACGTAGTTCTCGGAAGTGCATCGAATTTTAGAACCGGTAACGTAAAGCACGTATATTTGTTAGGTGTGAATGAAGGTGTATTTCCTAAGCTTGCTGAGGAAAATTGCATTTTTAACGATAGTGAAAAAAGTATTCTTAGAGCACTTGATGTTGAATTAAGTGGCGGAACCGCTGAAATTACCGAGGACGAATTGTTCTGGTTTTATAAAGCCGTTTCAAAGGCAAATGAAACCTTAACTCTGACTTATGCTGAATCAGACTTACTCGGCGCTGCAGGTAAAATATCTGTAGCAGGAGCAAGAGTAAATTATCTTTTGAACGATAAGCCTATAGTTAAATACTCGGATATGCCATATTCGGAAAAAACAGAGGGAAAAAGCATCGCGCTAAAGCATTTGTCTCTCAACAGAGATAATGAACTTGGCGTTGCTTTAGCAGAGTTGTATTCTGAAAAAGATAAAAACAGATATTCAGTAAGTTCGTTCGACGAGCCCTTAGATGCAGGTGTATCGGATATAGATCTATCTGTTGCGCACGAGGTTTATAAGGGGAACATACATTCAAACCAATCAAAAATCGATAGCTACGTAAAATGCTCGTTTGCCTACCACTGTAGATACGTTCTTTCGTTAAATGAAAAGAAGAAGGCTGTATTCAGAGGCGGAGATATAGGCAGTTTTGTTCACGTGGTTCTTGAACGCTTTATTTCAAGGATAACTGTTGACGGAAAGCTTAGATGTGATATAGAAGAAGATGAAATTATCTCTTTGATTGAAGAAATAATAAACGATTACATAAGATCTGCGTGTCAGGGAATTTCTGAGCAAAGCCCAAGAATGCTCCAGATGTTCAGAAGACTAAAACGGACAACTGTTTTGCTTATAAGGAATATATTGGACGAATTCAAGGAAAGTGACTTTGTTCCGACGTTGTTTGAATTTCCCATAATGACGGAAAAAGAGGGAGGTCTGCCCTCGTATGAAATTGGTCTTGACGATGGAACAAAAATGTTCATGCGAGGAATGGTAGATAGAGTTGATACATACAAAAAGGGTAATGATGTATATATCAGAATTGTCGACTACAAAACAGGCACTCAGGATTTTTCATTAGATGACATTGAAAAAGGTTTAAATCTGCAGATGTTGATCTACCTTTTTGCAATATGGAATACTAAGGATAGATCATTTAAGGAAAGAATTAACTGTAGCGGTGATATAATTCCCGCGGGAGTTTTGTATTTCTCTGCATCAGCACCGTCTGTGAAGATAGAAAAAGAAGATGATCTTAATAACGTTTATTCCAACGCATCAAAGAGCATCAAGAGAAAAGGTTTGCTTATAAACGATATTGACGTTTTAAGGGCGATGGAAAAAGGACTTAACGGTGAATATATCCCCGTAAAGCTTTATAAAAACGGAAACTTAAGTAACAGTCAATATTTGCATACGTTAGAGGAATTTGGAGCATTGTCAAAAAAGATCGATAAGATCCTTAATGATATTGCTATGAATATGAAATCCGGGAAGGTAAGCGCCGCTCCCATTGATATGAAGGATGATAAAAAAAGTCCTTGTGTATATTGCAAGTTCAAGCCGATATGCAGGCATTTGACGAAAGAGGATGAAGATGAGTAAAAAGATCCAACTTACACCCGCTCAGACTAAAGCCGTAGAGCTTCGCGGACATACTATGCTTGTTTCTGCCGCTGCAGGCTCAGGTAAAACAGCGGTGTTGACTAAGAGAATTATAGAGCTTATTACAGATTCAAACGATCCTGTTGACGTTTCTGATATTTTGGTTGTTACATTTACCAAGGCAGCTGCAACTGAGCTTAAGGATAGAATATCATCTGCAATATATTCGGCATTAAAGGAAGATCCGTCAAATAAGCACTTGTCGAATCAGTTGATGAAGCTTGGCGGGGCGAAAATATGCACCATCCACTCGTTTTGCTCAAGCTTAATAAGGGGAAATTTTCAGCTTTTGGGATTGCCTGCAACGTTGAGAATTGCTGACGAAACAGAGTCGAGTCTCATATGTAATAACGTGATGAATGAGCTTATTGATGAATGTTACGGAGGTATTCATTCCGAAAATATTGAGGATTTTGCCGAATTTACTGAGAGTTTTTTGCAGGGCAAGACAGATGAAGGATTAGCGTTTATTTTTTCTAATATTTATAGAAAGCTTAGAAACTATCCCGAGGGTATAGGGTTGCTTGACACCTATGCAAAACAGCTTAATGAATCCGAAAATGTCGATATATTTTCTACAACATGGGGAAAGGTAATCGTAGAAGACATAAAAAGAACGTTTGAACATTATTATGGAGTATTTACTAATGCTTGTAAATTCTTTTCTTCTGACGAGCTTTTTGCAAAAAATTATCTTCCTTCGTTTGAAGCGGATTTAAGGTTCTGCTATAATATTAAAGAATCGCTAAATGCACCAATGTATGAAGATATAAAGACAAAGCTTTTTTCAAGAGAAAAAGTTAAGCTTATAAATATATCGAGTGATAAGCAAACAGACGAGTCTTTGTATTATAAAGATATAAGAACTGTCTTTTCGAAAAAAGTAGAGGATATTTTAAAAAAATATTTTTCTTTTTCAGAACAGACCGTTAGAGACCAGATTACAGCGTCAGGTTTAGTATGTAAAAATATGTATGAATTCCTTAAGCTGTTTGATGCAAGATTCAAAAAAGAGAAAAGAGACAGAGGTCTTCTTGACTATAATGATTTGGAAAATTATACGATAGAGCTTTTGTATAAAAAGGATAGCGGATATACAGAGCTGACTGATTTTGCTTTAAGTTTAAGAGATAAGTTCAGATATATTTTTATCGACGAATATCAGGATGTAAACGAGCTTCAGGATAAAATATTCTCCGGCATAAGCACGAGTAAGAATAGATTTATGGTTGGAGATATAAAGCAGAGTATTTACGGATTCAGAGGCTCGGAGCCGAGATTGTTTTCTGAATATAGAACAAAATTTCCCGAGTATAAGGAAACTTGTCCTGAGTCCGACGGAGTTACTCTGTACTTGTCGGATAACTTCAGAAGCAACAAAAGCGTTATTGACTTTTCGAACAGTGTGTTTGACGTTTTATTTAGATTTAATAGCGGCAGCATGGAGTATACAGAAGGCGATAAGCTTGTTTGCTCGAGAAAATATAACGAGGGAGAGCAAGATTATCCTGTAAGGATTTGTTTTGTTAAGGAAGATGCAGAGCTAAATGGCGTTATAGGAGAGGCAGAGTTTGTTGCCGATGAGGTGGAGAAACTTATAAAATCGGGAACAGCACCCTCGGACATCGCGCTTTTGTTCCGCTCAAAAACTAATACAGTATATTTTGAAGAAGCGCTAAAAAAGAGAAATATTGATAGCTTTAACAGAATAGACAAAGACTTTTTTGAAAACGATGCAGTCCTTCTTATGCTTTGTTTGTTGAATACTATTGATAATCCTACAAGAGATATTTATCTTGCAGGGGTAATGAAGAGTCCAATCTTCAGTTTCTCTATGACAGATCTGACTGTTATTAAGCAGAAGACAAAAAATTCGTCATTATATGAGTCTGTAAAGGAATACGCCTCGGTTACCGGCGATGATAAATGTGTAAAATTTTTAGAGACACTTAATGTATGGAGAAAATATGCCGAGGGGTGTCCCGTTGATAAGCTTATACGTTATATTTACAATCAGACACACATCGTTGAGCTTCTTTCGGGTAGAAAGAATAGTGACTCCGATATAGAAAGACATGCTAATCTTCTCTTGTTGTATGAATATGCAAGACAGTTTGAAAACGGAAGCTTTAAGGGATTATATAACTTTATTCTGTATTTGAATGATGTTGTTGAAAAGAGGACAACCCTTGCAAATGCCCGATTAACGAGTGAGGAATCCGAAGTTGTAAACATTATGACTGTACATAATTCAAAAGGACTTGAGTTTGATACGGTGTTTATATGCGATACGTCTCATAGATTTAACAGAGAAGATGAGAAGAACAATTATATTTTCCATAAGGAATTAGGTCTTACAATGAGTTTGCGAGACAAGACTTATTTAGGGAAATTTAAGACTCTGCACAGATGTGCTGCAGAAATGCTGCTAAGACAAGAGGACTTAGAAGAAGAGCTTCGCGTTTTGTACGTTGCACTGACAAGAGCGAAGAAGCGTTTGGTTATTACGTCATCCTTGAAAAAGCAGAATGAGATCATTGACTCAATAAAATCCGAAGATAATGATGTATCTCAGTACGCACTCTTAAATTCAAACAGTCTTATTGAACTGATACTTTGGGGAATTCTTAAGTCGGATTACGACTTTTACAGTTTGGAGTATGTTTCTCCGACGCTGACTGACGAAACAGTTGAGGTTGATAGAACATCTAACGAACTCAATAGAGATTTGATTGAAAAATATAAGGGTATTTTCAGAGAAAGATTATCATTTGAATATCCTTATAAGGAGCTTACGGTTCTTCCGTCAAAGATGGCTGTATCAAAGCTTTATCCGACAGTTCTGGATGAATATACGGCTGTTGTTGAACCTCAGACACCATCAATGTATCTTAAACCTAAGTTTATGTTGCCCGAAAATAATAAGGCTACGGGCGCAGACAGAGGTACAGCAACTCACGTGTTTATGCAGTTCTGTGATTTTGAAAGAGTCTTATCATATGGTGTTCAAGCAGAAATAGATAAGCTGTATGATATGGGATTTATCGATAAGAATATTTCTGAGCTTGTAAACGTTGAAAAGGTAAGCGAGTTCTTCAGAAGTGACTTTTTCAAACTTTTAAGAAACGCGAAGAATGGCTGGAGAGAAAGACGTTTTAACATAAATCTGCCCGCTGTTGAGTTTTCTCAGGACGAAGTAACAAGAGAACGTTTAAATGATGAAAACGTGCTCGTTCAGGGCGTTATAGACATTGTCTTTGTTGACGAGAATGATAGACTTATATTAGCAGACTACAAAACCGATTATTTCTCAAAGCAAGAAATAGAGTCCGGCAAAGCAGAAGAGATATTAAAAATACGACATTCAAATCAGCTTTTCTATTATTCAGAGGCTTGCAGGAGAATGTTTGGCAGAGAAGTAGACAGTATTATGATTTACTCGTTCGCTCTTGGCAGAGAGGTTATCATAAAGTAAAACAAAAACCGTATTCATTTAACGAATACGGTTTTTTGTTTTTTATTTAACTTTTTTATATTCTGTAAAATAATACTTTAAGTCAGCTTCCGTGTCCTTTTCGGGATCACTCACGTGTTCTTTGCTTGTGGAAATAAGCTTCCATTCATCACATTCATCAAGATTTGTGAAGTAAGCGTCCTTGTCAAAAGATTTATCGAACTTAGTTACGTATGCTGTGTCGCAATAGGGAAGCATCTGCTTGTATACACTTGCTCCGCCTATAACGAATACGTCGTTCGTATCGTATTTTTTGACTTCTTCAATCAATTCGGGTATTGAGTGAACAACTGTTGTATTATCGGGCTTGTACTCCTCTGACGGATGAAGAACGATATTTATTCTGTTTTTCAACGCCTTGCCGCCGGGGAAGGTAGCGAGTGTATTAGAGCCTAAAATTACTACTTTACCTGTTGTCAGATCTCTGAAATTTATAAGGTCACCTCTAACGCGCGCCAAAAGATCGCCCTTGTATCCTATACCCCATTCTTTGTCAACTGCAACGATAAGTTTCATAATTATAATTTCCTTTCTATACAGCAATTAAATTGCAACGGGGAATTTTCCAACCTTTTCTCCGTGAACGTAGTTATTAACAGTGAAGCTATCAGGTGTGAAATCGTAGAAGTTTGTAATTGATTTATCAAGTATTACCTCGGGAGCGGGATGTACCTCGCGCTCAATAAGCTCCTTAACGATCGGTATATGTCTATCGTAGATATGAGCGTCAGCAATAACGTGAACAAGCTCACCCGGCTGAAGACCGGATACCTGAGCAAACATCATAACGAGAGCTGCATATTGTGCAACGTTCCAAGCATTAGCTGCGAGCATATCCTGAGAACGCTGATTGAGAATAGCGCAGAGCTTTCCGTCAACAACGTTAAACGTCATACTGTAAGCGCAGGGAT
>SVRB01000137.1 GCA_015065045.1 Oscillospiraceae bacterium
GACGCTCTTGGCAATCCCACAAAGTACAAGAACGGCGAAACGCTTGTATGGGAAAAGGGCAGACAGCTCGTATCATACGGCGACTCAAGCTTTACCTACAACGCAAACGGAATAAGAACGTCAAAGACAGTACCGAGCGGGGTAGTGTATAACTACGAGCTTGAGGGTTCAAAGATTGTAAAAATTACGTACGGCGAAAACGTTATCGTTCCGTTGTATGATGCAAACGACTCACCGATAGGTATGATATACAATACCACGCCTTATTGGTACGTTAAGACGGTGCAGGGAGATATAATAGCAATCAAGGACTCCACAGGTGCAGACGTTGTAAGATATTCGTACAATGCGTGGGGTAAGGTAACCGTAAACAGAGATACAAGCGGCTTCAATCTTGCATACCGTAACCCGTTCTTCTACCGTGGTTACTTCTATGACTACGATACAAAGCTCTACTATCTCAACTCCCGTTACTATGACCCCGAGCTTGGTAGATTCTTGAATCCTGATGAACCGACCTTTATCGATGCAGGTAATTCACTTTCTCCCAACGCTTATGCTTATTGTGATAATGATCCGGTTAATATGATCGACCCATTGGGATTTTCTGCTACATACGCATCACTTAGCGGAGATATAACAACGGTGTTATCAAGTGCCATTCCAATATTGGCTGCGTCAAAAACCGCTTTGTTTGCCGCAGTTAAAACAGCTGTGGCAGCGATATGGAATGTTTTTCTTGTTGTCGGATTGATTGTAGCGGTTTTAATGATTGTTTTCACTGTTATCAAAACAGCTGAAGCTTTGATGAAAGTTGTAAAAAAACGAATTGATAGTGGAAAACGAAAGTTAAACAGTCCATACGTGGTATATATTTTAACCAGAACTAATAACATTAAAGGTGTCTTTTATGTAGGAAGAACGAAAAACTCTGTTAGAAGAGAAGCTAGACACGGAAAAGATCCAACAAAAGTCCCTTTTGTTATGTATGATGTAATTGATTGTAAAACAGAAGCAAGTTCTCGAGCCGCTGAACAGGCATTGCTTTCCGCTTGTCTTGTAACTAAAACATTTACTATGGATACAGAACGGGTTGGCACAGGATCTAACAAAATAAGAGGTATTGCTAAGCAATGTGTAAATGATTTCAAAAATGATTTGAAGGATATTTCACAGCTTTTAATATCAACCGTCGAAAGCGATATGCTATTGGTAGAAGAGTTAATGTTACAATAATACGTTCAATTATCTATGCCCGCATTGAGCGGGCATAGATAAAATTTTGAAAAACTATAAGGAGAAAACTATGGGAACATGGGGCACAGGGATTTACAGCAGTGACACAGCACAAGATTTAAGAGATGACTGTCAGGAAATATACTCTTATACAACACCCGAAGAGGGTTTGGAGATCTTAAAAAAAGAATACCCCGATTATTTTAATGACAAGTTGATAGATGAAAATTATGCATCGTTTTGGTATGCCTTTGCCGATTGGCACTGGAAACACGGAATCTTATCAGAGGAATATCGGGTAAAGGTTTTAGATTTGTTGGAAAAGAAAACAGGCATTGAAGAATGGAAGGAATCGGCAAAAGCATCTGATGTAAAAAAACGTTTTGCCGTTTTGGAAAAGCTTAAAAATCAGCTTAATTCGGAAATGCCTCCGATTAAAATGCCAAAAGAAAAATTGGAGCGCCCCATTCATAAAGCGGGAGATATTGTTATCATAAAAGCATACACTGATTATACATGGTGTGCAAGTAGCTTTTATCATAAACGTTATTTGTGTGACGAAAAACTCAGACTTGCTTCGGAAGATATCATATCACCTGTTATAGGCAATGATAAATATATGGCTTTTCTTTGTATAGGAAAAGCAAAGATGAACGCCTCTCGATATTTCCCGAATTTGTATCACGAGTACAGTATTTATGCTTTTTATGATTTTCTTTCTGATTTTAAGCCCACTGCAGCTGATTTGCAAAGATGTGGATTTTTACCTCGGTATGACTATGAAGTAACAGAAAGGTTTTCTTCGTTAGACTATAAAATTTCGCCTTTTTGGTCTTATGCTTATGCAATATATCCATACGAATTAAAACGTAAAACAAGAAAAAGCTACAGTGATATGGATATCTTGCATTTGCCTGAAGAAGCAAACAGATTTTATTCTCTACTAAAAAACAAGCTCTACTCAAGTGATTATGAAAATACATTTGAATTTGGTCACAATAATGAATTTTGGCATAATTTCATACGTGCGTACGAAGTTAAAGATTTTTTGGAACAGAACGGTTGTCAAATAGATAATCTACTCAATCCTGATATAATTAATCCCGAGTTTTTGACTACGGATGAAATATACGAGTATGAGCAAGAGGAAAAAAGATTAATGAGAGAAGAGTGGGAACGGGAATTAAAAGAATGCAGTGGAAATGAAAATCAGGAATAAATATAATATAAGATGTCTAAGGTGAGCATTATGCTCGCCTTTTTACATATAGATTTAGATTAACACAAAAAACTTGCCGATTCAAACGTTGTATATAACTTCGAGTATAACAATGCAGGACTTCTTGTCAATGCTGCGGATATGATATCGTATGAGTACAGAGCAAACACAGGCAGACTCAAGA
>SVRB01000025.1 GCA_015065045.1 Oscillospiraceae bacterium
CCCAAACCTTACTTCGTGCGGTTCGGGGAACCCCTATCCTCGACGGTCCGTTAAGCATAAGACATATTATTTATCTAAATAGTATTGTCTTTTCTTTTTTACGTTACTTTCTTTGCACAAAGAAAGTAACCAAAGAAAGTGTATAGGGGCAGGGGTTTCGATTCCCCCGCCCCTATATACCCCTACCCCTAAAACGACCGAGGGATTTCCTCCCTCGGAACCCTCCTTGATCTGCGGAAGACGGGGTGCTCGTTTAAAGTTTTTGCGGAGTCAAGAGTTTTTTTGTAGGGGGTGCTCGTGGACGCCGCCCTCTACAGGTTAAGGTGTATATATTAAGCCTTCCCCTTGAGGAGAAGGTGGCAGCCGAAGGCTGACGGATGAGGTGTTTTTTTGAAAAGAATCTAACCTTTTTAGCTCCATCTGACGAGGTAGCAAAGCGGCGAAGTCGGGTGAGGGAGAGAAAGAATAAACGATTTAATTAGACAACATTGCGATATCTAATATTTACAAAAAGCACTTGATATATGTGCAAAAAATTGATATAATAGCTTGATATAAATTTATCGAGGTGAAGAATATGCCTATTAAAGTACCGGCTGACCTTCCGGCTGTCAGCATACTTGAAAATGAAAATATATTTGTAATGGACGAAAACAGAGCGGTTCATCAGGATATTCGTCCGTTGAGAATTGCTATATTGAACCTGATGCCTACAAAGATAGTAACCGAAACACAGCTTATCAGATTGCTTTCAAATACTTCCTTGCAGGTCGAATTGACGTTGCTCTATCCGTCTACAGCTCACAAGCCCAAGCACACCCCCGAGGAGCATATGGATCATTTTTACACGAACTTTGCCGATGTAAAAAATGAGAAGTTTGACGGACTTATTATTACGGGAGCGCCTGTAGAAAATCTGGACTTTTCCGAGGTTGGATATTGGAACGAGCTTTGCGAGATTATGGAATGGTCAAAGGATCACGTTTATTCCACGCTCCACATATGCTGGGCGGCGCAGGCGGCTTTGTATTATCATTACGGTATTCCCAAGCACAGTATGCCCAAAAAGATGTTCGGCATCTTCCCGCATACGTTGAACAAGCCCGAGCACCCTTTGCTTCGTGGTTTTGATGAGGTGTTTAACGCTCCCCACTCAAGACATACGGATATTGATTCCGATATGACAAGAGAGAACAAGAATCTTGAGATACTTGCAGAATCTGATTTGGCGGGTATATTCCTTATAGGTGATAAATCTATGAGAAGATTTTTTGCAACGGGACATCTTGAGTACGATTACGATACTCTCTCAAAGGAATATTTCAGAGACGTAAATAAGGGGCTTGATATAGACGTTCCTTACAACTATTTCCCCGGAGACGATCCGAGTAAGAGGCCGTTGAATACGTGGAAGAGCCACGCGCACCTTCTTTTTGCAAACTGGCTTAACTACTGCGTATACCAGATGACGCCTTACGATATTAACGAAATTAAATAAAAAATCAGGAGACATAGCTTATGATTAAAAATGAAAACGTTAAGATGTTTAAAAAGCACATAAACGTTATCGGCATAATATGCGCAATCTTTTTGACGTTGGTAACAAACTATGCGCTTGCCATTGTCGTATCGAATATCAGAAACGATATAATGTGGAAGACTCTTACAGCTATTTTGACAAGCTTCCAGAATGCTTTGATATTTGTTTCGATATACGTTCTCTACGGGCTTCTTATAAACAGTCTGCTTAGATTTGGTGTTAAGAACAGCCGCGGTATTTTGAGTCTATGCTTTGCGAGAATCGGTCTTATCTACTTATCGTACTTTGTTTTCGGTATATTTTTGTCAAAGGACTTTATAAACGACCTTAAGACAAATCTTATCTTTATTGTTTTAAACCTTGCAGTAGACGTTATTATGCTTGTGGGTGTAATAATTCTTATTCTCTTTCTCCGTTCGAAGTTTGTTGACGAGAAAAAGACAAACATAACTTTGAAGGGCATTTTTGAGAAAAAGAATCCCATTGTTGCGGTTACACTGTGGGTAGGAATACTTATATCCTCCGTATACGTTGCGGGTTGTATTGCTGAAACGTACGCGAATATTATGACTTATGGCGCAAATAACCTTAATATTCACGAGATAATGACGCTTGTAACCCCCTATATAGAGCAGATAGTCAGATTTGCGTTAGGATATTTGGTTATGATGGGCGCTGCAAAATGGCTTGAGCTTCAGTGGTCGTTGATCAACTCAAAGGAAGCAAGATCTAAAAAATGAAAAGCGTTTGTATAGTAAGCTTGGACAAGGTTTTTTCGAGAATGCTTGAGCTTGAATTGGGAGAGATCCCGTTAAGCGTTAAGGTCATAAACGAAAAGCTTAGCTCCGGCGCGCTTAATATATCGTGCAGCTCGGATCTTGTCGTTTTTGATGCTGACTATTATGGCGGAGATTTGGATTTTGTGGAAAAATCCCAGAGTGCGTTTGTGGTTATATCAAATTCGGCTCATCCTTTTATCAGAAACGTAAAAGAATATTTTGAAAGACCGTTTATTGTATCCGAGTTTGTCGAGTGTATAAAGGGGATATTGTGTTCTGAAGAAAACGACACGATAGTTCAGCTTAGTCCTGTTTCGGAAAACACCTACGTAATGGAGCTTGATCCGTTTTTGAAGCAAGCAAAAATAGGTGAAGAGATAATAAAATTCTCCCCGAAGGAGTTTTCGCTCCTTTCCTTGCTTTGTAAGAACAGAGGAAGGGTTGTATCGAGAAAGGAAGTTCTCGACGCGGTGTGGGGAGAGGACTATGATGAAAGCAACAACGTGGATAACGTATATATAAATTATCTGCGTAACAAGCTTGATTCACACCTCGGAGTGAAGATGATATACACAGTACGAGGAAAAGGCTATATGATAAAATAAAAACGATACGCAAATGTGCGTATCGTTTTTTGTTTTACTTATCAAGGCCTTTTGCAATGTTTTTAGTGATCTCGCTGTCATGGCTCATAAAGGTAGCGAGAATATAGTTAGAAACGTACATACCCTTAGTTGTAAAGCAGTAGTGACCGTTCTTGTGTTCCATAAAGCCGTTTTCGATATAGAGCTTCAGTTCTTTTTCGAACATTTCGCCAAAGTCCTTATCAAACAGCTCTTTAAATTCGTTTACGTTTATACCCTCGGTAAGACGAAGCTTAAGCATAATGTATTCGTCAACTCTTTCCTCGGGAGAAACGGTGTAGTTTTCTTCGATGATGTCAATTCCCGCATCAACATATTCAAGCGCGTCCATAAACATATCAACACTTCTCTTGTATGAAAAACGCTGATTGTCAAAATAAGAGTGCGCTGACGGGCCGATGCCGAGATATTCCTGACAGTTCCAATATTTGAGGTTATGCTGGCTCTTGTATCCGTCCTTGGCAAAGTTGCTTATTTCGTACTGCCAATATCCTCTGAATGCAAGGTACTCTACAGCATACTTGTACATTTCGTATTCAGTATCTTCATCGGGAAGATTAAGTCTGTTCTTCTTTGTATAGAAGGGTGTGCCTTCTTCGATCTTCAAGCCGTAAAGAGAGATGTGCTTGGGTTCGAGGTCGCAAACCTGCTCAAGTGTATATCCAAGTGAATATTGTGTCTGTCCGGGAATTCCGTACATCAAATCAATATTTATGTTATCAAAGCCTGCTTTCTTTGCCATCTCATAGCTTTCAACAAACTCGTCAAAGGTATGAATTCTTGAAAGTCCGCCAAGCTCCTCGTCGCTTGCGCTTTGAAGCCCAAAGCTCAAACGGTTTACGCCTGCCTTACGGTATCTCTTAAGCATCTTTAAGTTTACCGTTGCGGGATTTGCTTCCATTGTAAACTCAACGTTAGGAGAAACGTTGAAGTTACGGTAGATACCCGTGATGATCTCAAGCATTCTGTTGACGGGAAGGACAGTGGGGGTTCCGCCGCCTATATAAATTGTGTCAATCTCATATTCGGCTGCCTTTTCAGCATAGTCTTCCATCTGCAAGAGAATGGTATCTGTAAATCTTACGTGGTCCTGAAATTTCGTTATAGAATAGAAATCGCAGTAATCACATTTATGCTCGCAAAACGGAATGTGTATATAAAGCCCAAGTTTTTTCTCCATATCTTTCCCCTTTAGTCTTAATGTATTTTAAAACGGTATTATTCATCGTCAAGCTTAAGTACAGCCATAAACGCTTCAGGCGTAACCTCGACCGTACCAAGCGTACGCATTTTCTTTTTACCTTCTTTTTGCTTTTCAAGAAGCTTTTTCTTTCTTGTAATGTCACCGCCGTAGCATTTTGCAAGTACGTCCTTACGGAGCGCCTTAACAGTTTCTCTGGCAATAACTCTTCCCCCGATTGCCGCCTGGATCGGCACTTCAAACAGCTGTCTCGGAATATTATCCTTCAGCTTTTCGCAAATCTTTCTGCCTCTGCCGTATGCCTTTTCCTCGTGAACGATAAACGAAAGCGCGTCCACAACGTCGCCGTTCAGCAATATATCAAGTTTAACCAGCTTACTGGGAACGTATTCGGCAATTTCATAGTCGAGAGAAGCATAGCCTTTGCTTCGGCTCTTCAATGCGTCGAAGAAATCGTAAATGATTTCATTCAAGGGCAGTCTGTAGTGAAGCTCTGCTCTTGTTGTGTCGATATAAGTCATATCGATAAATATACCGCGTCTGTCCTGACAAAGCTCCATAATTCCGCCGATATAATCGGATGGTGTAATTATACTTGCCTTAACCATAGGCTCGTACGCTGTGTCGATTTCGTCGGTCAAAGGATAGTTTGCGGGGTTATCAATAAATACGGTCTCGCCGTCTTTTTTGTCGATCTTATAAATAACGCTGGGCGCTGTTGTGATAAGGTCGAGGTTAAATTCGCGTTCGATTCTTTCCTCAATTATTTCCATATGCAAGAGTCCCAAGAATCCGCATCTGAAACCAAATCCCAAGGCTGCCGACGTTTCAGGCTCAAACGTCAAAGCCGCATCGTTAAGACGAAGCTTTTCGAGAGCATCGCGAAGGTCTCCGTATTTTGAGCCGTCTGCAGGATAGATACCGGCATAAACCATAGGTACAGCCTTTTTAAAGCCGGGAAGAGCTGTGTCAACGCCGTTTTCGGCATTGGTAACGGTATCGCCAACGCGTGTGTCGGATACGTTTTTAATACTTGCAGTAATATATCCAACGTCGCCTGCTGCGAGGTAATCGGTTTTTGCAAGACCGAACGGAGACATATTACCAACGTCAACGACGGTAAATCTTGCGCCCGTACCCATCATATATATTTCATCGCCGCTCTTGATCTGACCGTCAAATACTCTTATATATACGACAACTCCGAGATATGAGTCGTAGTATGAGTCAAATATCAAAGCCTTAAGAGGCTTGTCAACGTCACCCTTGGGGCAGGGAATGTCGCTTACTATCTTATCGAGAACCTGATCGATGTTAAGACCGCTTTTGGCGGAAATAGCGGGGCAGTCCTCGGCAGGAATACCGATTACGTCCTCGATTTCCTTTCTGACTCTGTCTGGGTCAGCGGCGGGCAAGTCCATCTTGTTGATTACGGGAACGATCTCGAGGTCTGCATCAACGGCAAGATATGCGTTTGCAAGTGTCTGCGCCTGTATACCCTGAGTTGAGTCAACAACCAACAAAGCTCCGTCGCAAGCGTTAAGCGAACGTGAAACCTCGTAGTTAAAGTCAACGTGTCCGGGAGTGTCAATGAGGTTAAGAACATATTCCTGACCGTCGGGCGCAGTATAATCGAGCTTAACTGCACGAGCTTTAATGGTAATACCTCTTTCTCTTTCGAGGTCCATATTATCAAGAAGCTGTTCTTCCATTTCTCTTTTTGTAACAGCTTGAGTGTACTCAAGGATTCTGTCGGCAAGAGTAGACTTGCCGTGGTCTATATGAGCAACTATTGAAAAATTTCTAATATTCTTTTGTCTGTCGTTCGTTATTGACATACACTTTCTCCATTATAAAAATACTTATATAATTATATCCTATTATTCTTATTAAATCAAGTACATTTTTAAAACAAAAAGGTCGGACATTGATATTCCTTAATCGGTATATGTCTTATGTATACACGGACCGTCGGGGACGCCGGTCCCTACTTGCACGGGACGCCGAGGCAGGGGTTCCCCGAGCTGCACGAAGTAAAGCTTGGGGGTTCTCGTGAACGTCGGTCCCTACCAATTCCAATATAGTTTCAAAAAACAATAAATCTTCCGCAAACGATGGGGGTGCAAAGGGGGTAATCCCCCTTTGTCGTTTTAGGGGTAGGGGTTTTTAGGGGCGGGGGAATCGAAACCCCTGCCCCTATACGCATCTTTGGTTACTTTCTTTGCGCAAAGAAAGTAACGTAAAAAGAAAAGATAATATTGTTTAGCAAATAATGTGTCTTAAAAAAACGGGACGTCGAGGACGTCGTCCCCTACCGACATAGTCTCTTTTAAGCCCTCACCTGTGGGGAGGGTGGCAGCCGAAGGCTGACGGGAGGAGAGCTCTGTGGTGGATTTATAATCGGTATATGTCTTATGTATACACGGACCGTCGAGGGCGCCGTCCCCTACCGATAATGTAATAATATCTGGTTGTAGGGGCGATCATTGGTCGCCCGTTAGACAAAAAACAGGTCAAAACCGTTAGGTCTTGACCTGAATTAAATCATATTTAAAAATTATTCAGCCGATAGTGCAGCGCCGATAACCGTGCTGAACTGTGCGTTTTTCGGTATCATAAAGTTTACACCGAACAAAGTATTAAGGTTATTGAATATTTCAACACTCTGTGGAATTCTCGTTAGGTTTCCGGTAACCACGATATCCTTTATATTATGATTTCTCGCCGCAAAAATCGCCAACATTCCCGCAACCTCGAATATCATATTTATAATACCAAGCGCCATATCGCTTCTTGTTGCGATATCGCTGATCTTACCGAAGTTTGCCGCTGTCATAATATCGGGAAGTCCGCCAAATGATTCTTGCTTTGAAATATCCTTAATGCGAAGGTCAATATTATTAAGGTCGCCCTCTTTTGCGAGTTCAACTATATGCTCTATCTCGTCCATATTTAAAAGCTGTTTGGAAAGACCCATAAGAGTACCGCCGCCAACGCCCGTACCGCCGAGATATTCTATCTTGTTATTTTCCTTTGCGTGAACGATAGCCGTACCCGTTCCCAAGCTTACGACAATAGTGTCCTTAAGCCCCGACAGATACAATCCGCCTCTGCCTACGCATTCAAATTCCGGAACGCTTTCGCACTTTAATCCGTATATGGGCTTAGTTATAAAGGTGGATCCAACACCTGTCATCATAACTTTGCTTATCTGGTCGAGTTCGATTGAATTTTCTGATGTGAATTTACCGAACGCTCCGTAGATCGAGGTGATCTGGTCGGTCGCTCTGACAAAAAGCGGATTTATTAAGTTTTTATTCTCGTCGAAGCCTACGATCTTTGTCGTACTTCCGCCGACGTCAATACCAATTACATATTTTGACATTTTCTAACCGCCTTTGAATAGATTTATAACAACATAATATCATTTTTATCAGTAAATTTCAAGTAAATATTATAAATATATCGTCAATTATATGAGTTATGTGGTATAAAATATGCGTATTTTTTATAAAAAACTTCAATTTTTGTTGCAAATAGGGCGCAAATGTGGTAATATTATGAGAGATAGTAAATAAAATTTACAGTAAACGAGGTTAGTTGGCATGAACAACAAGAAAATAAAATTCAGAAATTCAATGAGCGGATATAACAAGCAGGATGTAAACAGTTATATCGAAATGCTGAGTTCGAAATATTACGATGCAGAAGCTGACAGCCAGAAGAAGATAGCAGAGCTTGAAAACAAGGTAAACGAGCTTGAAAAGGAAAAAGCAGAAAAAACTATGATCGACGCATTTGAGCTTAATGCTTTGAAGTCGGATGCTGAAAAGAGCGAGTCTTTAATAGCAGAGCTTAACAATACTGTTGAAAGACTTAACGGAGAAAAGGACGAGCTTTCAAAACAGATTGCCGATCTCGAAGCGAAGCTTTATGAATACGAAAAAATGACCGAGGTTAATTCCGAGGTTTATGAAAAGTCGAGCAAGTATGACAAGGTGAGCGAGCAGATAGGCTCTATGATCGTCAGCGCAAACGCAAGAGCTGAGGGAATCGTAAGCGAAGCTGAGCTTAAGGCTCGTGTAATATCCAATTCTATGATAGATTCCGTATACGAAAAGCTTACTGAGGTAAATGAAAAGTATGCGAAAGAAATTATGACAAAGACGGTTCAAATGACAGACGAGCTTCGCGCAATGTCGATTAACGCAGAAACCTTCCGCGCTGAATTAAAGGCAGAGGTTGAAAACGAATGTCAGAAGATAAAAGAAACTCTTGAAACAAGCAAGAGAGTTATTACTGAATAAGCAATAAACGACAATGGGCATAAGCCTTTTTTGGAGGCATAAATAAATGAAACTCGGTGAAAAAATTCGTATAGCGAGACTGAATGCGGGAATGACGCAGGCAGAGCTTGCAGGTGATTTTATAACCAGAAATATGTTGAGTCAGATTGAAAACGGTCTGGCAATGCCGTCTTTGCAGACGGCATTATATATAGCCGATAAGCTTGGATTGGATGCGGGCATACTGTTTTCCGAGGGTGATAACGCCGGAGTATATTTTTTGACGAGAACTCTGCCGACTCTTAAGAAAACTTTTGCTTTGGGTGATTATGACAAGTGTATTGAAATATGCAACGAATCCGACGAGCTTGGAGATGAAGCGTACTTGATATTGGCTGAATGTTATGTAAAGAAAGCTTACGAATGTTACGATAAGGGCAAATTCAGACACGCGTTAAAGCTTTCCGAAAGCGCGTTGAAAAATGCGTCGAAAGCATTTTATTCGGCTGATGGAATAAAGCTGAAAACCGACATTTTGGAGGTTATGATATCCTCGGTAACCCCATATTTGAAGCAATCGAAGATACGTCCCGAGGACAGAAAATATCTTATTGACTGTTTTGTTGAAAAGAGCGAAAAGAAGCATCTTTATATAAAAAAAGACGAGGTGCTTTCGCTTATAGAAAACAAGAAGTACGACGAAGCTTCATCGATAATCAGCGATATGTTAAAGGAAAACGGACTGCCGTATCCTCTTGAATATACGCTTTATTGCGGTCTTGAGGTTTGTTGCCGAGAGATGAAGGATTTTGAAAGTGCATATAAATATTCGCAGATCTCAAAATCTATGTTTGAGGATATGCAGCAATAAATATATGAAGAAAAACACTTGACAAAAATATTTTGGAGTGATATACTGAGGTATATTGCAAATGCGATGAAGGAATTATTTTCATATTTACTTCACCCCAGAGAGTCGTCGGTTGGTGCAAAGACGGCGTGAAAGGATTTGAGAAGTCTCGTTCCCGAGCAGAGCTGCCCAAAAGAAATGAGTAAGCGGCTACGGATTGTCCCGTTATCATGGCAGAAGGCTTGATTGAGTCTTAGAAAGTTGACCGTTTTTTGTAACGGTAAACAGGGTGGTACCGCGATAATTTCGTCCCTGAAGTCAATGATGTTGGCTTCAGGTTTTTTATTTTTTTAATTCTTATTCTACATTTTTTACATTGGATAAAAAAGGAGTTTGTGTTATGAAACAGATTAAAATTGCAGACAAGACACTTTGCAGAGATGACAGAACGTTTAGTTTTAAGGAAAGCCTTGAAATAATTCGTCAGCTTGAAAAACTAAAGTGTGATATTATCGAGCTTCCCGAGATAAAGAATGCAAGAACGGATATTCTGCTTATAAGAACAGCTTCTTCTTTTGTAAAGAACAGTATTATATCGGTTGCGGCGGGAAGCACTGAGCAGAGTATTGACGATGCTGTTATGGCGTTGAGTGCGGCTGCAAAGGGAAGAATCAGAATTGAGGTTCCTACGTCTCCCGTTGGAATGGAATATTTTATGCACAAAAAGCCTGACAAAATGGTTGAATGGGTAAAGTATGCTGTAGAAAAGGCAGTAAGCGCTTGCAGTGACGTTGAATTTTGCGCAGTTGATGCAACAAGAGCGGAATTTGATTTTCTTGTAAGCTTGATAAAGACTGCAGTTGAAGCGGGGGCTAAGACCGTATCAGTATGCGATTCTGCGGCAGGTATGTTGCCCGATGATTTCGCTTCTTTCGGCAAGAAGATAGCAGATGCTTCGGGTGTTGACGTTGGCGTTGATTGCTCGGACAAAAACGGACTCGCAAGTGCTGAGGCTATTATGGCTGTAAGACAGGGCGTATCTATGGTAAAGACTACTGTCGGCGGTGACGGAGTTCCTTTTGAATCATTTGTTGGAATGATTAAGAACTGTGGAGATAATTACGGCTTTTCATCGCAGATAAGCTATACTGAAATTCATCGTATAATCAGCCAGATTCGTTGGATATGCGAGGGAACAAAGAACGAAAAGAGCGTTTCTTCGGTATCAAACGTTGACGAAAACAGCATCAGACTTGACGCAAAGGATGATATTTCGGCAATCGCGGCAGCTGTTGCGAAGCTTGGCTTTGATCTTTCGGATGAAGATAATAAGAGAGTGCACGAGGAAGTTTGCAGAGTTGCTGAAAAGAAGACTGTAGGCGCAAAGGAGCTTGATGCCATCGTAGCTACAGTTGCTTTGCAGGTTCCCGATTCATACAAGCTTGAAAATTACGTAATAAACAATGGTAACATTATAAGCGCGAGCGCGCAGATAACCTTAAGTCGCGATGGAAAGAGCTTGCAGGGAATAGCTATCGGAGACGGTCCTATCGATGCGGCATTCGTTGCGATAGAACAGATAATCGGACACAGATATGAGCTTGACGATTTCCAGATCCAGTCTGTAACGGAGGGTAAGGAAGCTGTCGGTTCAGCCCTTGTTAAGCTTCGCTTCGAGGGAAAATTATACTCGGGCAACGGTATTTCAACAGACATTATAGGCGCGAGTATCAGAGCTTATATCAGTGCGGTAAACAAGATCGTTTATGACGAGCACAATAACTGAGAAAAGAGGGATCTTGATAAATGAAGCTTTCATTTTCAACAAAGGGTTGGCATAACAGCAGCTTTGATGAGTTTTGCGAGATAGCTGAAAATCTTAAGTTTAAGGGTATCGAGCTGCACAATATAAATAACAGACTTTTTACTGACAGAAACGGCGCATTTCAGGATTATTCTGCTGCATCTACTCTTAGATTTTTATATGATAAAAAGCTTACTATTCCTTGTATAGATACAATAGCTGATATTTCGGTTAAGGAAGAAGCGGACAATGCCGTATCGGAGACCGAAAGATGCTTTGAGATAGCTCAGTTTCTCCATATTCCTTATATCCGTCTTAAGACACGCTGTGAAAATAGCGGCGGAATTGAGTGCGCGGAAGGATTTATTGAAAAAATATTGCCTAAGGCTGAAGAATACGGCGTAACTTTGCTTCTTGAAACGTCGGGACTTTACAGAAATACTGAAATACTCAGAAACACGCTTGAAAGATTTGCTTCCGACAGTCTTGGCGCATTGTGGAATCTTTCCGAGGCTTACGTTGAAGAAAAAAATCCCGAGGTTATAATAAAAAATCTCGGCGCATATATAAAGCACGTACATTTTAACGACGTTATTATCAATAACGGAGAGAAGGAATATTGCTTGGCGGGCGAGGGTGAATTGCCCGTTAAGGATATAATGAATGCTTTGCGCAGTGTAAATTATGACGGCTTTATTTCTCTTGTGTGGGATCCTGCATGGTGCGAGGAAATTGACGATATGGAAATCATTTTCGCTCAGTTTACCCACTATATGAAGCAGTTCTCCGATACTTCAAAGGGAGAAAAGAATTTCTATTACAACAGAGCGAGAACGGGTAGATTTATTTGGAAAAAGGATGACCTTATAGATCTTACGTTCGGTCAGGTGCTTGACAGATTGGTTGAGGATTTTCCTGACCAGTACGCTTTCAAGTATACAACGCTTGACTATACAAGAACCTACAGCGAGTTCAGAGATGACGTTGATACCTTCGCAAGAGCTTTGATATCTTTGGGTGTTAAGGCGGGAGATAAGGTTGCTGTTTGGGCTTCTAACGTTCCTCAGTGGTTTATCTGCTTCTGGGCGACAGTTAAGATAGGCGCAGTTCTTGTTACGGTAAATACAGCATATAAAATACATGAGGCTGAATATTTGTTCAGACAGTCTGATACTCATACGCTTGTTATGACTCAGGGCTCAAAGGATACAGATTACGGCGAGATCGTGGCAAGACTTTGCCCCGAGCTTGAAACGACAAAGGCGGGTAAGCCTTTGCACAGCAAGAAATTGCCCTTCCTTCGTAACGTTATTACCGTTGGATTTACACAGAAGGGTTGCTTGACCTGGAACGAAGCTTTGAACAGAGCCGATGAGGTTCCCGTTGAGGAAGTATACAGAATGGCTTCTCAGGTAGACAAGGACGACGTATGTAATATGCAGTATACTTCGGGAACAACAGGCTTCCCCAAGGGTGTTATGCTTACACATTATAACGTTGTAAATAACGGTAAATATATAGGCGACCATATGGATCTGTCTACAGCAGACAGAATGATGATACAGGTTCCGATGTTCCATTGCTTCGGAATGGTGCTTTCTATGACAGCGTCAATGACTCACGGAGCTACTATGTATCCGCTTCCGTACTTCTCACCGAAACCCGCTCTTGCTTGCGTACACAACGAGCATATTACAACGTTTAACGGCGTTCCTACAATGTTTATCGCAATGATGCAGCACCCCGACTTTGAAAAGACCGATTTTTCTTATATGAGAACGGGTATTATGGCGGGTGCAAACTGTCCTGCAGACCTTATGAAGAAGGCTACTGAGGTTATGAATATGAAAGAGATCGTATCCGTTTACGGACAGACCGAGGCATCTCCCGGCTGTACAATGAGTAGCTATTATGATTCTCTTGAGGTTCGTACGGAAACTGTTGGTTCTGCGTTCGCAAACGTAGAGTGCAGAGTTGTTGATCCCGAAACGGGAGAGGACTGCGCTGTTGGAGAAAACGGCGAATTCTTGGCAAGAGGTTATAACGTAATGAAGGGTTATTACAAGATGCCCGGAGCTACAGCGGCGGCAATCGATGCTGACGGTTGGCTCCATTCGGGTGACCTCGCTTGTAAGGACGAAAACGGTAACTACAGAATTACGGGCAGACTTAAGGATATGATCATCCGAGGCGGTGAAAATATCTATCCTAAGGAAATCGAGGAATTTATCTATACTTGTCCCAAGGTTCGTGACGTTCAGGTTATAGGCGTACCCGACAAGAAATACGGCGAGGAAATTATGGCTTGTATTATTTTGAAGGACGGAGAGAGCATGACCGAGGATGAAATGAGAGCTTATATCGCGGCTAATATGGCAAGACATAAGGTGCCGAGATATATCGATTTCGTTGACAGCTTCCCGATGAACGCGGCGGGTAAGATTCAGAAATACAAGATGCGTGAACAAGCCGTTATTAAACTTGGAATTGAGAAGGCGTAAAAATGGTAAAGAATAAATATTATGTAATTGACGCACATTGTCATATATACCCCGAGAAGATCGCATCAAGAGCTGTTGCGGGTACGGATAACTTTTATCACGAGCATTCGTACGGCAAGGGCACTGTTGAGGATTTGACGATAGTGGGGGATATTGCAGGAATTGACCACTATATTGTGCAGTCAGTGGCGACAACACCCCATCAGGTTGGCAGAATCAATGACTTTATTGCAGAAAGCGTTGCGAACAGCAACGGCAAGATGACAGGGCTGGGAACGCTTCATCCCGATAGTGAAGATATAGAGGCTGACGTTAAGCATTTGATGGAGCTTGGGCTTAAAGGCGTAAAGCTTCATCCCGATATACAGAAGTTTAAGATTGACGATTACAGATGTCTTAAGATATATGAGATATGCGAACGAGAGGGTTTGCCGATATTGATGCATACGGGCGACCACAGATTTGACTATTCAAACCCGAACAGACTTTTGCCGGTTATGGAGATATATACCGACCTTACGATCATAGGGGCGCATTTTGGCGGATGGTCGATTTGGGAAGAGGCGGCAGAAAAGCTGTCGAAGTTGCCGAATCTGTACGTCGATTCGTCATCAAGCTTGCCGTATATTTCAAGCGAGACTGCAAAGAAGCTTGTGCATACGTATGGCGTTGACAAGGTGATGTTTGCAACCGACTATCCTATGTGGAATCCCACAGAGGAGCTTGAAAGATTTTTCAACATTGGTCTGACCGAGGAAGAAAATAGACGTATTTTCTCGGAAAATGCAAAGAAACTGTTTAATATTAAATAATAAAAGACGGAGTGAAATTCACTCCGTTTTTTTCATAATAAGAGGTTATATTTTTTAAAAGTTTTTGCGGTGTCAAGAGGGGCTTTTTGTAGGGGGCGACGTTCACGAGAACCCCCAAACCTTACTTCGTGCGGTTTGGGGAACCCCTGCCTCGACGCCCCGTAATGGTGCAAATCTAATTTTTACCTCCATCTGACGAGGGAGGTGGATTTTGCGGAGCAAAAGACGGAGGGAGAGATAATATTATTTAAACAATATTATCTTTTTTTACGTTACTTTCTTGCGTGCCAAGAAAGTAACCAAAGAAGGCACAAGGGAGGGGAGTTCCGATCCTCCCCTCCCCCTGACCCCACCCTTTCAAACGGCCGAGGGGGACACCCCCTCC
>SVRB01000026.1 GCA_015065045.1 Oscillospiraceae bacterium
GGGGTATATAGGGGCGGGGGAATCGAAACCCCTGCCCCTATACACCTTCTTTGGTTACTTTCTTTGTGCAAAGAAAGTAACGTAAAAAAAGAAAAGATAATATTGTTTAGCTAAATAATACGTCTTAGCCCTCTTGACTCACTCAAAACTTTTAATAGATTTACTTTTTTTAATATTTGTGATACAATAATAAAAATTGCTATTATAAAAATTCAGGAGAGTTTTTATGAACATTATGCGAGAAAATAACAAAGTAAAAGCAGAAAAATGGGCGAGATACAAGTATAATCTTACCACCAACATTGGCGATAACAATACCCGTCTTACCGGTTGCAAAGAGCATATCGAGCTTTCAAGAAAGGTTGCCGGCGAGGGTATGGTTCTTCTTGAAAATAACGGACTTCTGCCGTTAAAAAACAACACCACCGTTGCCTTGTTCGGTATAGGCAGCATTGACTACGTTAAAGGTGGCGGCGGCAGTGGTATGGTTTACTGCGATTACGTCACCAATCTCTACGAAGGCTTTATGCAAAAGGCTCCGAGAATATCGATTTACGAGCCCTTAACGCAATATTACTACAACTATGCCCTTCCCCTTCTTTCCGAGCATGATGGCAGCAAAATATTCTCCGAAATTGAAGTTCCCTCTGAGCTTATAAACAACGCCGCATCTAATGCTGACGTAGCAATCATCACCATTCACCGCTTCTCAGCAGAAAACCGCGACCGTTATGCAGAAAAGGGCGACTTTTACCTAACGGACGTCGAGCAAAAAATGGTTAATGACGTTACCTCAGCCTTTGAACACAGCATTGTTGTTCTTAACGTTGGCGGAATGATCGACGTTTCGTTTATAAAAAACAACCCAAAAATTGATGCGGCGCTTCTCGCTTGGCAAGCGGGTATGGAAGGCGGACTTGCGATTGCAGATATAATTTGCGGCGACGTAAATCCTTCGGGAAAGCTAACGGACACTTTTGCAAAAGAGTTTTCCGACTATCCTTCTGCCGACACGTTTAATGAAAGCGACGATTACGTTTGCTATTATGAGGATATATACGTCGGATATCGTTATTTTGAAACTATCCCTAACGTTGCCCACAGAGTGAATTACCCATTCGGTTATGGTCTTTCTTACACTGATTTTGAAATAGGCAAACCATTCGCCAAGCTTATAGGCGATGAAATAGAAGTCTCAATTTTGGTTAAAAATATCGGCAAACACGCAGGAAAAGAGGTCATACAGGTTTACTTCTCCGCTCCTCAAGGCGTTCTTGGCAAGAGCAAGCTTTCTCTTGCAGGCTTTAAGAAAACTAAACTTTTAGCTCCCGCCGAGAGTGAGGAGATTGTAATAAAATTTGATATAGCAAGTATGTCAAGCTATGACGACTTAGGCAAGCTTCAGGCTTCTGCATTTTTGCTTGAACAGGGAGAATATATTTTCTTCGCCGGAAACAGCTGTAGAAATCTAAAAGAAGCAGACTTCCGATATAAAGTCAATGAAAAATACATTGTTACAAAACAGCTTACTCGAAAATGCGCCCCAAACAAGCTACCGAAAAGAATGCTTTCCGACGGAAGCTTTGAAGCTATTCCATCATTTCCGATTGAGCAATACGATAATATTTCTGTCAGCATAAACCTTGCGAAAGCTCCCAACTCTGAAAAACCGTTTGGCTTGATAGACGTTGCAAACGGCACTATTACGCTTGACGAATTCATATCACAACTGACTGACGACGAGCTTATACACCTTATGAGCGGAATTTCCAACAGAGGCGTTGCTAATACTTGCGGAATCGGCGGTATCGATCGAGTCGGTATTCCGCCTATTATGACAGTTGATGGGCCTGCCGGCATAAGAATTGCGCCAAAAGTTGGTATATCTACGACCGCTTGGCCGTGCGCAACACTTATTGCATGCACTTGGGATCCCGAGCTTGCCTACGAAATAGGAAAAGCAGGTGCGCTTGAAGCAAAAGAAAACGGACTTGCAATCTGGCTGACACCCGCACTTAACATTCACCGTAATCCTCTTTGCGGCAGAAACTTTGAATATTTCAGCGAAGACCCTCTTATTTCGGGAAAATTTGCCGCCGCAAAGGTAAACGGAATTCAAAGTGTAAATATTGCCGCTACAGCAAAGCATTATGCTTGCAACAACAAAGAAATTAACCGCAAATACAGCGACAGCCGTGTTTCCGAACGCGCTCTGCGAGAAATCTATTTCCGCGGATTTGAAATATGCGTTAAAGAATCACAGCCGTGGTGTGTTATGAGCAGCTATAATCTTATAAACGAACGAAGATGCTGCACCGGTTATGAACAGATACAGTCAATTTTGCGCGACGAATGGGGCTTTAAAGGTCTTGTAATGTCTGACTGGTGGACACCTTGCGACCAGACTTATTGCGTGCTTTCGGGCAACGACGTGCGTATGCCTATTGGGGAATCTGACGTACTCAAAAAATCACTTGAAGCAGGAATTATTCAGCGCGAGCATTTAGAGGTCTGCGCAAAACGCATATCAGAGCTTATCTTAAAGCTCGACTAACAGATAAAAAATAAAAAGCGGAGTGAAATTCACTCCGCTTTTTTGTATTCATTTACAGCAAAAACTTATTTAACGACAAACTTAACCGCCGTACCGTATGCGATTACTTCTGCTGCCCCTTGTATAACAGCAGATGATGCATAGCGAATATTAACAACGGCATCTGCACCGAGCGCCTCTGCTTCTGCTACCATTCTCTTTGTAGCAAGAGCACGCGCCTCATTCATCATTTCATTATATGACTTGAGCTCTCCGCCAACCAAAGTCTTGAAGCTTTGGGTAATATCCTTACCAATGTGTTTAGACTGGATCGTGCTGCCCTTTACGAGACCTAACATTTCCAATTCTTTTCCGCTAATGTAATCAGTATTTACTAATATCATCTTCTTCACCTTTCTTTATTTCATTTATTCTTTCTATGCAAACTTTGACCATTACTGCCGAAAAAGCCAACGGAATAATGCCGAATAAATATCTCCATACGCCTTCAAGCAGCATACTCAAAAAGCCAAAGTACACAACGTAGTATATAACCATAATTATGGTTACTATAATGGGTGCAATCAATTCTTTTCTACGATTTTTCATATCAACACCCTGCCATTACTTTAATTTTTTCAGCTTTAATTTATTTGCAATAACGATAAGCTCCATGCCCTTTTCAAGTGGAAGCGCGGGGTCTACTGCCGTACTGATAGAATCACCGTGTTTGATAGCAACGACGTTAATAGAATATTTTTTACGAAGGCTTAATTCTATCAGGTTTTTGCCGACCCATTCATCTCTTACGTTAAGCTCTACCATCGAAACCTCATTCGAAAGCTCTATCATTTCAGAAAATCCCGCGGTAAGCAATTGCCTTGCAAGTCTTATTCCGGACTCTTTTTCGGGAATGATCACCTTGTCTGCGCCCACGCGGCTCAAGATCTTCTGGTGCATCTCGTTACTGCATTTAACAATAACTGTTTTAACACCCGCTTCTTTGCAGAGTGTAACAGCCAAAACGCTTGATTCAAGGTTACTTGCCATTGCAATAATAACAACGTCAACGGTTGAAATGCCAAGCTTTTTTATTGCTTCGGGTTCGGTAATATCTGCGCATTTACATACGGGAATTGTCTCAATAGCATTGTTTACGTTATTTTGGTCCTTGTCAACAGCTATCACTTCAGCGCCGCTGTTTACAAGCTCCTCTGCAACAGCTCTTCCGTATCTGCCAAGTCCAAACACAGCGTATGTTTTGTTTATACTCATAATAATCTCTCCCCTTCTCAACCAACAACAATTTCTTCAGTTGGGTTTCTGACTATATTTTGATTATCTTTTTTTCTGTTAAAAGCAATAGCTAATGATATAGGCCCTACTCTGCCGAGGTACATTGTTGCAATAATAATCAACTTACCTATTCCGTTAAGCGATGCGGTCAGGTTTCTTGTAAGTCCCACTGTTGCCGTTGCGCTGACAGTCTCATAAACCAAGTCGAGCGCGCTTGCATCTGTAACAGCGGAAAGTAATACCGTTGATACAAACATAATAATAAATGACATAGACGTAACGGCGACCGCCTTGCTGACAGCTTGTTTCGTGAGCTGTCTTCCAAACAGCTCCGTATCCTCTTTGTTACGAATTGAAGCAAACGCTGATGCTATGATTATCACAAAAGTAACAGTCTTAATACCGCCCGCCGTTCCAACGGGTGAACCACCGATAAACATCAAAAGCAAACAAACGATAGACGAAGCGTTTGTAAGATTTTCCTGCGGTACGGACGCAAAGCCTGCCGTTCTTGTTGTTACGGATTGGAATAGCGATACCTGTATTTTGTCAAACAAAGTATAATCCTTTATCGTCTGCGGATTATTGTATTCAAAAGCGAATATCAAGACGGCACCAACAACTATTAAAATAAGCGATGCCGAAATTGCGATTTTACTGTGTAAGGAAAGAGATCTGAAAAGCTTTATCTTACTGCTTGAAGCCTTTTTTATTACACGTATTACGTCCCACCAAACGATATATCCTATGCCGCCCAAGATTATCAATACGCACGTAACAAGGTTGATCATGGGATTTACTGCGTAATTGCAAAGACTGTTTTCTGCCATAATGTCAATACCGGCATTACAAAAAGCAGAGACCGATGTAAATACCGATATCCATATACCTTTGAGTCCAAAATCGGGAATAAATACTGTCATATACAGTAAAGCTCCGATTCCTTCTATGATGAACGTTCCTATTACGACTTTTTTTACGAAACGAACAAGCCCCGAAAGAGAGTTAAGATTAAACGCATCCTGCATAAGCAATCTGTCGCTGATTCCCATTTTCCTGTGCAGAAGTATCATCAATATCGACATTATAGTTATAACGCCGAGACCGCCTATCTGAATGAGCAGCAAAATAACAATATGCCCGAAGACGCTCCACGAGGATACTGTTGGCGTTACGACTAACCCCGTAACGCAGGTTGATGTTGTTGCCGTAAACAGCGCGTCAACAAAAGGCGTTGCCTTTTTTTCAGCCGAGCTTATCGGCAACGAAAGCAATACTGCGCCTATCAATATTACGATTAAAAAACTCAGCAATATAATATGTGTTGTTGATATTGTAAGCCGTTGTTTTTTCATAATTCAACCATTCATCCTAATTTACTGTTATAAAAACATAAAGGAACCAACATCCTCTACCGACAGCTGGTTCCTTTTTGGTTATTATACTTTACACCATTATAACATATTTTATTTTTTGAGTCAAGATTTATTTTGTCACTCCGCAAAAGCACCAAATTTTGACTTTAATTCACTCAATGCAATTTGTATTAAACTATTTTATTTGCTCAATACGGATTTGTATTATTTCACCTTTAGGATTATCCATAAACTCCTTCTCCATTTGAGCATAATTACTTCCCCACTTATTAAACTCCAACACACTAAGCTGCATTCTGTAAGTTACATAGAACTCATCATATTTTATTTTAACAAAAACACCTGTGTAATCCCAAGTCATCGAAGCATCATATTCGTGTATTCTATCAGCACCAATTGATATATCATCTAAAACAGCCAGTCCGACAATTGCTGTCTTATTTTCAGTCACCAATATTTCTGTCGGCTTAATTGTTTTCTCAAGAGGAACACCGTATTGCCAGTCGTAAAATACTAATTCAATTCCCGGAACACGCTCTAAAATATATACCGGCTGACCCGATCCCTGTTCCGAATATACTTCTGTCATTGTTCCGTATACAGACTCAATTTCACCAACCGTCATATTGATGATCTGAGAAATATAGAACGGCACACCTTCGAATGCATCACCGTCAAATTCAACGTTTTTGGGAATATACCCTTCGTCAGCAGAAACACACTCGGCAAAAGCTTTTTTTCCAATATATGTCACAGAATCGGGAAGATTGATTGCTTTTAAGTTATAGTTCTTCATAAAAGCGTTATATCCAATATGTTCAAGCTTGTTTCCAAAATTAATTTTCTCAAGCTCTGTTTGCTGTACCGCATGGGCACCTACCCAACGGACCTTAGAAGGCATTTCAAAAAACAATTCGTCCTCGCGTTCGTAATGAAGAAGCATATTCCCATCAACAGTCATAATTAATCCATCATTATCAACAAACGCCGTATTATTTTCATCAACTATAATTTTAACAAGATTACTTAATCCAGCAAATGCGTTTATTTCCACTTTTTCCACGCTTGCACCAAGTCTGACAACTTCGATCTTGTCAGCATTTTTATTCTCGATAAAAGCAAAATTTGTAATCTTACTTACAGTCTCGGGGATAGTGATGTCTGTCTGATTTCCGATGTAGCTCAATAAAACACCGTTTTTAACAATAAATTCTTTTTCAGAGTCACTGTTAGGTTGATTAACTATAGGTAGATCAACAACAGGTTTATTTATATAATTTATTACAAATACAGTAGATACTGCAATCGCAAAACAAGCTGCAATCGCTCCCCATCTCATCCATACAGAACGACGATTTACTTTAGCAGTACCGGTATAAGCAGTCGCTTCATTAACGTATTTTTGATTAATATTTCCGATTACTTCTGAAATTTTGTTTCTTCTCATAAGGACACTCCTTTCTGAATTAAATGCTTTTTTAATTTCTCGCGAGTTCGCGAAAGACGAACTGATATGTTATGGTTGCTCGTTTTAAAATACTTTGCTAAATCGTCAATAGAATCTGAATACCAATAACGTCGAACAAACATAACTCTGTTTTCCCAGTCAAGAGTTTCGAGAAATTCATCTATAATGCGCGCAGTTTCAATAACATCAAACTCATCTTCCAGTAATTCGGATGAAGGGAAACAATTTTCCAGCTCGTCCAACGCAACGTCATAAATACTATTTCTCTTTAAAGCAGTATTTTTATGATATTTTTTAATGGCAAGATTACGCACAATGCGGCAAACATAGCTTAATAGAGGATTTGGAGTTTGAGGCGGTATTGTATTCCAGAGTCCAAGATAAGCATCGTTTAGACATTCTTCAGTATCTTGTTTATTGTTAAGTATGTTAAAAGCAACTTTTGAACAAATGTTATTATATTTATTTGAAAGTTCAACAATTGCCTGCTCTGAGCGTTCAAAGAACAATTCAATTATTTTTCTATCCTCCAAACTGCTCACCATCCTTTCTGCCTCAACTATATACTACCGTTTTATTAAGAAATATCTCACATATTTTGATATTATATTATATTTTTTTTATTTTTTCCATATATAAAAACCAAAAAACTAAATTTTACTGCTTTATTTTATATAATGTCGGGCCGACACGAGAAAATTCCTCTACTGAAGTAGAATTTATTATTTGGCAACTTTAGACCTCCCTCGTCAGATGGAGGTCTAAATTAGATTTGCTCAAAAAAAAGGGCGTTCACAGAACGCCCCTACGGGATTATCCGTTATTGTTGACAAAAAGGGTGTAAAATACTATAATAAATAAAATGACTTTTAATTTATTTTGTCTTATATATAGCTCCTAAACCTTATGAAAGAAGGAATATATAAATGAAACCAACGTTATATATTGTAATTCCTTGCTATAACGAAGAGGCTGTATTGCCTATTACTGCACCGCTTTTTTTACAACAGCTACAGAAAATGCAGTCTATGGATCTTGTTTCCGACGAAAGTAAAATTATGTTCGTCAATGACGGAAGCAAGGACAACACCTGGAATATCATTAGATCCCTGTCGGAAGATAATAACTCATATATCGGCATATCACAAAGCCGAAACAGAGGCCATCAGAACGCCGTATTGGCAGGTCTTATGGAATCTATGAATAAATGCGATATAACCATCTCTATTGACTGCGACGGTCAGGATGACCTCGGCGCTATGGAAAATATGGTTAAAGAATACCTGAGCGGCAGCGAAGTCGTATACGGTGTCAGAAGCAGCCGCAAGACTGACACCTTCTTCAAAAAAACTACCGCAGAGGGATTCTACAAGCTCTTAAATCTTATGGGAGCTGAAGTAGTCTTCAACCACGCTGACTACAGACTTATTTCCGCAAAAGTCTTGAAGGAGTTTGCAAACTTCAAGGAAGTTAACCTCTTCTTGCGCGGTATGATTCCTCTTGTAGGCTTTAAGTCATCGTCCGTCTACTACGAACGCAAGGAACGTATGGCAGGTGAATCACATTATCCGTTAAGCAAAATGTTGGCTCTTGCATTCGACGGCATAACAAGCCTTTCAATAAAGCCTCTGCGAATGATATCAGCTATGGGTATTATCATATCCATTATAAGCTTTATCGGTGTTATCTGGGCTGTTATATCCAATCTTATGGGTAACGCTATTGCCGGTTGGGCAAGTACGGTTGCAATCATCTGCTTTATGGGTGGAATTCAGCTCGTATGCCTTGGCGTTATCGGCGAATACATCGGAAAGATCTATCTCGAGGTCAAAAACAGACCACGCTATATCATAAGCGAAAAAACATACGAAGAATAAGTAAAATAAAAAACCACAGAAATTTGTGTTGTCCTTATCGAAAAAATTACAAACATAAAAACTCCCACACACCAAAACAAACGGTTTGTGGGAATTTTATTTTTATAGAAAGAAGATACAACAAAAAAGCTCCCTTTACACAAGGGAGGCTTTTTTACTAACCAAAATATGCGCGTGTTCCGTTTCAAATTTATCTATAAGTTGTAAGTTTGCTTCTGAAACAAATCTGCATATAGCTGTAGGATCATCGGGATATATTTTTATTTTTCTTGTTCCCATATCAATAGAAGCGCTTTGGTTCTTATCTATTGACAAAACAAAGATCCCGCCATTATTCAATAACGAAGCAATTTTTTGAATTGCACACCTTTTATCCTTTATATGCATAAACGTCAATGATGAATATATTACATCAAAATTTTCTTCAAACTTAAACAATAAAAAATCATCACAAATAAGCTTAACATTATTATAAAAAGACAGATTTTCAGATGCTCTAATAATTGTCTTTTGGGATACATCAATTCCCAAAAAACGTTTGCAGAAAGGTGCAGTCCTAATTGCAAGTCGCCCTGTTCCAACGCCAATCTCCAAAACATATTTACTTTTATCTAACTGCATACTCTCAATAAATCTATCACCGTCCCATTTATCCATATAGTCCTTTAACGGCTTTGGATCGCGGGCAGGATCATTATTTTCGTCTATCAATTTATCATAGTGTTCGATTATATCCTTCATCTTCATCCTCTTTAATTTGCAGACTAATTTCATTCCGTACGACTTATTGAAACACAAAACCACAGATTTGATCTCTGTGGTTTTTTTGTTTTTTAACCTATTTTAGATTTAACAATGCCCCAAAGGGACTTGAATTCCTCGACCTTGAAAATAACCGAAAGAAGAACGTAAGTTACCATACCGACAAGCACTTTCAATGCCAGTCCTAAGATCAAGCCTGTATTTATAAAGCTCATAAGATAGATTGCTACGCACATACCAAGCGACAGAAACAACGGGCAAAGTATATCTTTTATCTGTTCTGTTATCTTATACCCTATTTTCTTCGAGCTGACTATGCTATCCAACACCAATTCAACCATCGTATTAAAAGGCAAGGTCAGCGCAACCGCCTTTACTCCGAAGTTTACGCTTATAAGCAATGATGCAAACAAAATGGGAGTTCTTATAAACACCATCTTAAATATAATTCCGCTATGCCCCGTCGCCTTAAGCGCCTGTAGCAGTATTGTCGGAATTATAGATATCATACTCTCAATGCAGACTATCACTATAAACGGAACCATCAAGATCCACTTTTTAGTATATAGCGCCAACACCATATCCTCGGCAACACATATCATTCCTATCATTATCGGGAACAGAACGTACGCCAACATCTTTATACTGCGTCTTGCAACCGACTTTACCTCAGCTAAATCGTCGTTGACCTTGGACATAACGGGAAACAGCACGCTTGTAATCATAAGATAAATATTATTTCTGAACAAATAAGGGAGATTTTTTCCCTTTGTATAATATGCAACGTCAGACTCGGTAAATTTATAGCCCATAATTATCGAGCATAAATTGTTGAAAACAACGCTGATAAAATCAGCCGTCATAATTCTAAAGCCGTATGTTATAAGAGAGGATGTTTTCTTTAGAGAAAACATTTTTTTAGGACGCCATTTTGCAACCGCAAACAAAATAACAGAGTCGCAAAGCGCGGCAACAAGGTTCTGCGCAACCAATGCCCAAACACCGTATCCACCAACCGCCATAGCTATTCCCACTATTGCAGATATAACCGTACCGACCATTGTTGACCAGAAGAATTTTCTGAAATCAAGCGCTCTTGAAATCAAAGCGGCAGGCACCTGCTGTATAGACGCTATAGGAAGGCGCAACGCGAACACTCTTATTACAGGTGTCAATATAGGCATCTCAAAGACCGAAGAAATAAGCGGTGCTGTTATAAACAATAAACCATAAAGAAAAGCGCCAAGCATTATACAACAATAAAATATCGTCGACGTTTCTTCCTCGTTTATATCTTTTTTCTGTATCAGAGCCGAATTAAGTCCGCTTACTATAAACACCGTTGCAATTTCTATAAATATCATAACTATAGAAATTACGCCGTAATCATCGGGCATTAAAAGTCTTGCCAATATAACGGATACTACAAAAGAAACTCCCTGAGCGAGAAATCTCTCCATAAATTTCCACATAACGCCCGACGTTAAATTCTTTTCTGAGTTTTGATTATTTCCCATATAATTTCTCTCGTTTTCCCTCCCGTAAAATTGTTTTACTAAATTCAAAGGAGGTCTTTATATTTTTATTCAACCTGCAATAAACTGCTCGTAAATATATCTTTTTAATAAATGCTCGATTATCTTAAACCAGCTTACGCCGCATTTCCTCTGGAAACGGGCATAATCTTTTTTATAAATATTAAATCTGATCTTCTTAGCCTTTTTCGATGCATTGCTTTGAGCAAAAAAGCTTTGATTTAGCGTTATATCATCCATAACGCAGAAGACGTACGAATTAACTCTGCACCATCTTAAAAAATCGTGGTCAACGTAATCAAGGAAATACCCTTCATCATAACGGTAATTGTCATAAAGTGACATTCTTACTGCCATTCCTGAGTTAATTCCGCTCATTTCTCTGTTCTTTAATTCGTCGAGCGATTTTGCAACTATCATTTCCCCCGTTGAAAAAATACAGGGAGATATCATCGTGTCGTTGCTTTTTACTACGGGTAAAAACACCGTTGCATCGAGATTTTTTTCTAAATGTGTCTTTAATTCTTTGAAATAAGACTGAGTAAAATGGGTATCATCATCTGCCCACACGATAACGTCGGTCTTATCCTTTAAAATTTCAAGAGCCGCATTATAAGCCTTTGTTAAGCCGGCATTACCCTGCATCGAGTGATACAGCCAGCCGTTCTCTTTGCAATAGCTCTCATTGTCAATAGGCTTCGTGCTGTTATCAACCACCAAAACATTATCCGGAGGGAATTCTGTATTCTTCAAAAACTGACACGTATGAGAATCACCGCACCATCTGTTATATATGACGATAGCTATTGACGTCTTCATAAAATTTCTCCCTCTGGTTTTTACATTTTTAATCTACCGTTTTTTCACCAAAACAGCCGCAAGCATATCGCGTAAATATCCACGCGCGCCTATATAATATTTTGAATACTTGCCCGAGATAAAGTATTTCGTCGCCCTCGACATCTGCTTTATTGCAGAAAGCGAATTCAATTCATAAAGTCCGTTCCAATAATCAAAATACTCCTGCGCCATACCCTCAAATTCCGTATTTTTAACGTAATTTAATATATCAACGCTTCTCTTTTGCTTGTATCTTCTGAATTCCAATATAGAATCAAAGCCGCCTATCCAGTTTTTAAGTCCGTCCTTAAAGCTTTTCTTGGATGCGCCGACAACGTTATTCCCGTGCTGTCTGTAGTTAAAAGTCTCCTCGTTTATGGGCATAATAGACTTTTCCTTTGAAGCTACTATCGAGAACCATTCATCGTGCAGCCAATCCACAGGAACGCTGTCAACTTTGTCTATAAGCTTTCTTGAAACGCACATCGCAGCCCCCGTAACTATGGGTCTATGAAGAAACGTTTCAAGCTGAGAATCGCTATTCTTTATTTCATCATAGTTAATGCCTAAGAATTCCCAAAGAGTCTTATTCAAAGGGCAATTATCGGCATCGACCAACATTCCGTTGCTGAAATAAAGCAAACGGTTGCTTTTTTCAATCTCACGGCTAAAAATTTCCACCTTGTTTTTACGCCAAACGTCATCCTGATCGCAAGTAAAAATATAGTCTCCTGTCGTCAACTTCAATGCCTTCATAAAGTTCTTTGTAACACCGAGTGACGGCTGATTTACAAATATCTTGTAATCAATACCGCTTTTGCTTAAAATATCCTCGCAAACGGATACAGTCCCGTCCTTTGAGTTATCGTCGCAAATCACGATCTCGTCTACACTTACTGTTTGATTAAGAATACTGTTTAGCTGTTCGGATATAAATTTTTCGCCGTTATAAGTGCACAAAGCAACCGAAATCTTCATATTTTTTCTCCAAAAATGCTGTTATTAAAACTTAAAGGTATCGTTTACACCTAACCACATCTGGTCTTTTTCACTCAAATTAAGGGGTGTGCCGTCTTTAAGAGCATATCCTTCGCTACTTGCGCTACCCTTATATTCTCCAACAAGCTCGGGCCACTCGATTCCGATCTCGGGATCGTTCCAAGCAAGACCGCCCTCGTCACCGGGATGATAGAAGTCAGTAACCTTATAGCAAAATTCAGCAGTTTCGGAAAGCACCAAAAATCCGTGAGCAAAGCCCTCGGAAATATAAAACTGCTTCTTGTTTTCCTCTGTAAGCTCAACGCCGTACCACTTGCCGTAAGTTTCGCTGTCTTTACGAAGGTCAACAGCTACGTCAAAAACTCTGCCCTTTATAACGCGAACCAATTTACCCTGAGGGAATTCCTTCTGGAAATGCAATCCGCGAAGCACGCCTTTTACCGACATACTCTGGTTATCCTGAACGAAGACCATATTAAGTCCCGCTTCAGCCATATCTCTCTGGCTGTAGGTTTCCATAAAATAGCCTCTGTTATCGCCGTGAACGGCAGGCTCAATAATATAAAGTCCCTCAATCGGGCACTTTGTAACCTTTATCTGTCCCATAATTATTCAATCTCCTTTAAATAGCGAGCAAGCGCATCTTTCCAATCGGGCAACGGCTTAAAACCGTTCTTTACAAGCTTTGACTTATCAAGACGGCTGTTAAAGGGTCTTGCCGCCTTCGAAAGTCCGTATTCCTCTGTCGTTACGGGCACAACATTTGTTGTATAACCTGCCTGACGGAATATTTCGCAGGTAAAATCATACCAGCTTATAAATCCGCCCTCGTTTGTAGCATGGTAGTAGCCGTACTTTTCGCTTTCGATCATATCGACCAACAAGCGAGAAAGGTCAAGCGTATAAGTAGGAGTTCCGATCTGGTCGCAAACAACCCTTACAGTATCGTACTTTGCGCCTACGTTAAGCATAGTCTTGATAAAATTCTTTCCGTTCAGTCCGAACACCCAAGCTATACGAACGATAAAATACTTGTCGAGAATACTGCTGACCGCAAGCTCTCCCTCAAGCTTTGTCTTGCCGTAAACACTCAAAGGCGCATAATCTTTGCAGTCTGCATCCCAAGGCTGTTCGCCCTGACCGTTGAATACGTAGTCTGTAGAAATATAAACCATCTTACAGTCAAGTTCCTTGCAAACCTTTGCGATATTCTCTGTACCCTGAGTATTGATAGCCTTTACTTTTTCTATATTTTCCTCGTCCTCAGCCGCGTCAACAGCCGTCCAAGCAGCGCAATGCACAACGGCATCGGGTTTAATTTCAATCAACGCCTTGCGTACTGCTTCTGCATCTGTAATATCAAGCTTTACGTATTTTTCAAAGCTTGATGAATCTAAAATATCACTGCCGACAGCTTCATGACCGCGGGACGCAAGCTCGTTCATTACGTCATAGCCTAACTGTCCGCCAACACCTGTAACAAATACTCTCATTATCTGTTACCGTACATCTTGTCATAGTAGTTCTGATATTCGCCCGAAATAATGGTTTCCCACCATTCTTTGTTATCAAGATACCACTGAATTGTCTTCTGAATACCGTCTGCAAACATAGTTTCGGGCAACCAACCGAGCTCGTTGTGGATCTTAGTCGGGTCGATAGCATATCTCATATCGTGGCCCTTACGGTCTGTTACGTATGTAATCAAGCTTTCAGGCTTGCCGAGCGCCTTGCAAATGATCTTAACGATGTCAATATTCTTCATCTCGTTATGACCGCCGATGTTATAAACCTCGCCAACGCGACCCTTGTGAATGATAAGATCGATAGCCTTACAGTGATCTTCAACGTAAAGCCAGTCACGAACGTTAAGACCTTCGCCGTATACGGGGAGGGGCTTATCGTTAAGAGCGTTTGCAATCATAAGAGGGATAAGCTTTTCGGGGAAATGGTAGGGGCCGTAGTTGTTTGAGCAACGGCTGATGGTTACGGGCAAGCCGTAAGTTCTGTGGTATGCCAAAACGAGC
>SVRB01000027.1 GCA_015065045.1 Oscillospiraceae bacterium
AACAGCGTTTGCTTTTTTTATTTCTGCAATTTCTTCCTTAGAAAAGAAGAGTCTCGGAACCCATTTTGCAGCGCTCATTTCTAACGTAGATGTAACGAGTTTGTCTCTGGCAGCAGGGCTGGGGCCTTTGAACACAACAGCGCAAATGCTGTAAAGACCTGCAACAAGCAATAATATAAATGTAATAAAACAGAGTAACACTCTGTGCAAGACCTTTACCCACGTTTTTTGAGGCTTGTGGGGGCGTCTTTTCTTTAGTTTTTTAACTTCGTTAGCTTCACTAACTTCGTTAACCTCATTAACTTCACTAACTTCGTTAGTTTCATTAACCTCATTAGCTTCACTTACTTCATTAAGCTCGTTAGTTTCGTTAACTTCTTTTACTTCAGTATCCGTTTTAATCAATCCCTTTCAATTCGCATAATACTATTCTAACATTAAGTTGACTTAAAAGCAAGAGTGTAATCGATAAAAGTTGACTGCAAACGACAATAAAGTGTACACAGACTCTAACTGTGTACACTTTATTGCATAAAAAAGGGATATATGGTTTTCCATATATCCCAAATTATCACATTGACTGGCTGTAGTTAGGAGCCTCTTTGGTAATGTTGATATCATGAGGATGTGATTCACGAAGACCGTTTCCGGTAATTCTGACAAACTTTGTATTTGTCTTGAGAGAGGGAATATCTCCGCAACCGCAGTAACCCATACCTGAACGGAGACCACCGATAAGCTGGTATACTGTGTCTGCCAAAGGACCCTTGTAAGGAACACGTCCTTCAACGCCTTCGGGAACGAGCTTGTTAGCTGAACTTCCTTCCTGGAAGTAACGGTCCTTTGAACCTTTTTCCATAGCCGCAAGTGAACCCATACCGCGATATACCTTAAAGCGTCTGCCCTGATAGATTTCAGAGTCGCCGGGGCTTTCTTCACAACCTGCAAAGAGTGAACCGATCATAATAGCGTCAGCACCTGCAGCGATTGCTTTGGGAAGGTCACCACTATATTTAATACCGCCGTCAGCGATAAGCGGAATACCGTATTTCTTTGCAACTTCAGCAGCATCGCTGATAGCTGTGATCTGAGGAACACCGATACCTGCAACAACACGTGTTGTACAGATAGAACCGGGACCGATACCAACCTTAATTGCATCAGCGCCTGCCTGAATAAGGTCTTCAGCTGCTTCAGCAGTAGCTATGTTACCTGCGCAGATCTGTGCTTCGGGGAAAGCAGCCTTGATCTTTTTGATGCAGTTAAGAATGTTCTGTGAATGTCCGTGAGCTGAGTCGAGAACCAAAAGGTCAGCGCCTGCAGAAAGAAGTGCTTCAACTCTTGTCAAAACGTCAGCTGTAACGCCAATTGCAGCGCCGCAAAGGAGTCTTCCGTTTGCGTCTTTTGCTGAATGAGGATACTTGGAAGCTTTTTCAATATCCTTAATTGTGATAAGTCCTGAAAGCTTGAAGTTTTCGTCAACCAAGGGGAGCTTTTCGATCTTGTTCTTGCGCAAGATTTCCTGAGCTTCTTCGAGTGTTGTTCCTCTGGGAGCAGTAATGAGGTCATCCTTTGTCATTACTTCGCTGATCTTGATGTTGTAATCTGTAAGGAAGCGCATATCACGGTTTGTAATAATACCAACGAGCTTTTTGTCTTCGTCACAGATCGGAACTCCGGAAATACGATATTTACCCATAAGCTGATCAGCTTCGTATACGTAATTATCGGGAGAAAGATAGAAGGGATTTGTAATAACGCCGTTCTCGCTTCTCTTAACGCGTTCAACTTCGTCGCGCTGTCTTTCAATGGTCATGTTTTTGTGGATAATACCCATACCGCCCTCTCTTGCCATTGCGATTGCAAGACCGGATTCGGTAACTGTGTCCATAGCAGCTGATAAAAGCGGGATATTAAGCTTGATTTTTTTAGTGATGTAAGTTTCCAATTTTACAGTATTGGGAAGAACATCGCTCTTTGCGGGAATAAGCAAAACATCATCAAATGTAAGGCCTTCTTTTGCAAAACGGTCGTTTGTCATATTCTTTCTCCTTTTATCTATTTATCATTATTTTTTAAAACTTTGAAATATATCTTCTATTATCTATCAATTTTACACTAATCCCTAAAAAATGTCAAGGTCTATTCCAAACAAATTATATACAAAAATAAATTATTCTTCAACCATTTAATGTAGTTTTGTAATAAAAAAAGTTCTCTCATAAATGACAGAGAGAACTTTAGTCTTATTTGTCTATGTGAACGTCGATCTGCTGATAGGGAATAACAATATTGTTTTTATCAAATTCTTTTTTGATACTTTCAGTAAGATCTAATTTAACGTCCCAATAATTTTCACATGCGCACCAAACTCTGAGAGTAAAGTCGATCGAGCTTGCAGAGTAGTTTGTGATGCGGGCAAACGGCTCGGGTGAATTAAGTGCAAATTTGTGTGAAGCTGCTTGATCAAGTAATATTTTCTTTACTTTTTCAATGTCCGAATCATAGTGAACGGTGAATACAATGTCGACTCTTCTTGTAGGCTCGGCAGAGTAGTTTATAACGGAAGCGTTCATCAATGTACCGTTAGGAATTGTAATATGCTTGTTGTCGGGGGTTTTTAAAACTGTGTAGAAAATACTGATGTCGTGTACAGTTCCTCCAAGAGTGCCCGATTCTATGTAATGGCCAACCTTGAATGGACGGAAAATAAGTATCATAATACCGCCCGCAAAGTTACTGAAAGCACCCTGAAGCGCAAGACCGATAGCAACGCCGGCAGTACCGAGAAGCGCAACAAATGAGGTTGCGGGGATACCGAGAACGAGAGCGGCAGTTACTACAACAACTACGTCTAAAGCAATAATTATAAGGTTATTCATAAAAGATTGAACGCTTTTGTCAATCTTCTGCATACCCTTTGATTTCATTATTTTTTTTGTAATGATTTTTGCCACTTTAAGTCCAATGGGAAGTAAAATAAATACAATGGCAAGTTTAATAACAGCATCAACTGAAAAATCAATCACGCTATTTATAAATTCTTTTAGTGCGTTATTCATAGACATACTCCTTTACTAACTATAATCAATGTAGTTATGATACAATTTTAATGAAGAAAAGTCAAGGAAATAAAAGTAAATAATAAGTAAAGGCGGCAAAAACCGCCTTTTACAGTATATTCGATATATTATTTTGGGTGCCCTTTGAAGATAAGAGACACTATATAACCAAAAACCAAAGCACAGGTTATTCCGCCTGCAGTGCCCGTAAGCCCGCCGGTTATGATGCCTATCGGACCGTTTTCGGAAATAGCCTTTTGTACCCCTTTTGCAAGTGAATATCCGAATCCGGTTAGAGGAGTGGTTGCTCCGCAGCCTGCAAATTTAACAAGGGGCTCGTATATACCGATAGCTGTTAAAATAACGCCCAAAACAACGTAAGACACAAGAATTCTTGCAGGGTTCACTTTTGTTTTATCAATAAAAAACTGAGCGATTATACACAGTAATCCGCCTACAATAAAAGCCTTTATATAATTCATTAAATATCACCGCCTTTAATGTGAAGTAAGTGAGCAATTCCCGGAATTGACTGTCCTTGTTGAACGCTGGATGGGCTCATAAGCGCGCCCGTGCCGATAAAAAGAATATTGTTTAGTTTGCCTGAGCAAAGCTCGTTATATATATGGGAAGCAAAAACAATAGCCGAGCATCCGCATCCTGAGCCGCCTGCGTGCATATCTTGTTTTTTTATATCATAAATAATAAGTCCGCAGTCAAGGTATTGCTTGCCCATATCATATCCGTTTTCAAGCATAAGCTCTTTTACGATCCTATGACCCTCATAACCGAGGTCGCCCGTTGCGATAAGATCGTAGTCGGAAGGGTGGCTGTCGGTTTCTTTAAAATAGCGTAAAAGTGTACTTATAGCGGCGGGAGCCATAGCAGCCCCCATATTGTTTATATCCGTTATTCCTCGGTCAACGGTTTTTCCCGGTAACACGTCGCAAATTATGGGGCCTTTGCCGTTTTTTGATACAATAAATGCGCCCGAACCCGTAACTGTCCATTGTGAAGTCGGGGTGTGCTGACCGCCGTATTCAAGAGGGTATCTGAACTGTCTTTCGGCAGAGCAGTTATGCGAGGATGTTACAGCTATAGCGGTTTCAAAAATGTCATTTCCTACAGTCAATGCTGACAGCGTAAGGCTTTCAGCTGCAGTAGAGCAAGCTCCGTAAAGACCAAAAAAGGGAATATCAAAGTCAAGCAAGCCGTAGTTTGAGCTTACGCATTGATTTGTAAGGTCGCCTGCAAAAAGAGCGCCGATGTTTTCATCTTTCATATCGGCTTTTTCCATTACTTTTTTTACGGCAAGTCTTTGCATTTCACTCTCGCTCTTTTCCCAAGTATCTTGAGAAAAGCTGTCTGTTTCATCGATTATGTCGAATTTTTTTGATAAAGGGCCTTCGTTTTCTCTTTTGCCGGCTACCGATGCTGTCGCGATAATTTTTGGCGGCGTTTTGAATTCTATTATTCTTTTTGTCATTTTTTTCACCTGATTTTTTGTAATTTATAATTATTATTTCTTGAAATGTATGAAATATACAGAAAGTTTGGTAACAGATATCATATTTAATAGATGTATGTAATAAATAATAATAAAAATAAAAAAAGATATTGACAAAGGAGGGTGGTTGTGCTATTATACATACATCGACTTTATCCAATTAAAGTGATAAAACGATAAAATAATTTTGAAAATATAGCGCGACAATATATTTGCGTTACAATTTGGAGGATTTGAAATGAAAAAGACATTAGCACTCATTATGAGCCTTGTATTTGTACTCGGCGCACTTTTTGCATTTTCTTCATGCGGAAAGAAGGAAGATAACACGCTCGTTTGCGGTGTTACAATTTTTGAAAACATGAACGAACAGGACAAAGATGGCAACTGGACAGGTTTTGAATCTGAATTTGCTATGGAAGTTGGAAAACTCATCGGTATGGATGTTAAGTTCCAGATAATTGACTGGACACAGAAATATAACGAGCTTAACTCCGGTGCTATCGACTGCATCTGGAACGGCTTTACAGCAAACTCAAGCGATAACGGCGTAAAGAGAAGTGACCTCGTTGATTTCTCATACGGTTATATGCTCAACCAGCAGTGCATCGTAACAAAGGCATCTAATGTTGAAAACTTCAAGACAGAAGCTGACCTCAGCGGCAAGAAGGCTTGCGTTGAAGGCGGAAGCGCTGGTGCTGCTTATGCTGAATCTGTAACAGATAAGGATAAGATCTTCTCTACAACAGCTCAGATCAATGCGTTCACAGAAGTTAAGTCAGGTGCTGTTGATTTCATCGTTGTTGACATTATTCTTGCTCAGAACATCTGCGGTAAGGGTGACTACGCTGATCTCGCAATCGTTGAAGCAATCGAGCTCGAATCAGAAATCTACGCAATCGGTTTCAAGAAGGGCAGCGATCTTACAGCAAAAGTAAACGAAGCTATCAAGACTCTCGAAAAGAACGGAAAGCTTATGGAGCTTGCAGAAAAGTACGGCTTTGAAAACGTTCTCAAGGTTACAGAAACTATTAAATAATAGGGTCTTGCAGTAAAAAATAAGGAAAATATATAATGGATTTTTGGAGCGTAACTTTAAGTTTGATCGAAGGACTAAAGTGCACTTGCCAGATATTTGCGCTAACACTCGTGTTAGCGCTTCCTTTAGGTTTGGTGATTGCATTCGGTTCTATGTCAAAATTTAAACCACTTGCATATCTTGTAAAGACATTCGTATGGATAATACGCGGTGTTCCGCTAATGTTGCAGGTAATCATATTTTTCTATGTACCGGGATTTATAATCGGCAGACCCATTATATCCCGATTTGCATCTGTAATAGCCGCGTTTGTTATAAACTACGCTTGTTATTTTTCGGAGATATACAGAGGCGGAATCGAGAGCATATCAAAGGGACAGTATGAGGCGGGACAGGTTCTCGGTATGACAAAGTCTCAGGTGTTCTTCAAGGTTATACTTATGCAGGTAGTAAAAAGAATTTTGGCACCTATGTCAAATGAAGTTATTACTTTGGTTAAGGATACAGCGTTGGCAAGAGTAATTATGATAGTTGAGCTTATACAGGCTGCGCAGAACTACGCGGCGTATGGACTTATGTGGCCGCTTTTCTATACGGCTGTATTCTATCTTGCTTTTGTTGGTGTGCTTACGCTTCTGTTCGGCTATTTCGAAAAGAAGCTTGATTATTACAAGGTTTAAGGTCGGAAGGAGCTTTTTATGGCAGTATTTGAAGCAAAGAATATACAAAAAAGCTTTGGTAAGACCGAAGTATTAAAGGGCGTAAGCTTTGGAATAGAGAAGGGCGAGGTGCTCTGTATTATCGGCTCGAGCGGTAGCGGTAAGACGACTCTTTTGCGTTGTGTAAACTTCCTCGAAACTCCCGATAAAGGACAGTTTTATCTGAACGGAAACCTTTTGTTTGATGCAAGTGATAAGAAGGCAAAAACAGACGAAGAAATTCGTCAAAAAAGACTTCATTTCGGACTTGTGTTTCAGTCTTTTAATTTGTTTCCGCAGTATACGGCACTTGAAAACGTAAGTTTGGCGCCTCTTTTGTTGTCAAAGGAAAGACCCGATTATAAAGCAAACAAAAAACAGATAAAAGAAGAAATTATGCAGCATTCAGCCGATCTTTTGAGAAAGGTTGGTTTGTCTGAAAAAATGGACAGCTATCCTTGCCAGATTTCAGGCGGTCAGCAGCAGAGAGTTGCGATAGCAAGAGCGTTGGCGTTAAAGCCCGACGTGTTATGCTTCGATGAACCGACGTCGGCTCTTGACCCTGAGATCACAGTTGAGGTTCTTGCAGTAATGAAAGAGCTTGCGGCAGAGGATATGACTATGCTTGTTGTAACTCACGAAATGGGATTTGCAAGTGAAGTATCCGATAAAGTAATATTTATGGATGACGGTGTAATTGCCGAACAGGGCAAGGCGTCCGAAATCTTTGGTAATCCCAAGAGCAAGAGATTACAAGAGTTTTTAAGCGTAATGAAATAAAAATTAAAAAACAGTCGACTCATAAGGTCGGCTGTTTTTTATTGGTGATATTGACATTCGATCGGGAGTATGCTATACTATATTTAACAATTAGGTTAAATGTTAAGAGAGGTATATATGGGATTGCAACAGACGATGAAAGCGCTTGCCGATCCGATACGCAGAGAAATATTGAGTATGTTGAAAAACGGACGAATGTCGGCAGGCGAGATAACCGACCATTTTTCTGTTACCGGAGCATCAATCTCGCGCCATCTTTCCGTATTAAAAGAAGCAGATCTGGTAAGAGATACAAGAGAGGGGCAGTTTATATTTTATGAGCTTAACGCCTCGGTTTTGGAGGAGATTATGCTTTGGGTCACTCAATTGAGAGGAGAAAATGATAATGATTAAGAGAAATAAACTGAAATTAATAATTTCTTCGATTTTAATATTTTTGCCCTCTGTTGCAGGAGTGATTTTGTGGGATAGACTCCCCGAAATTATGACTACTCATTGGGGAGCCGACGGAAATGCTGACGGATTTGCGAGTAAAGCGTTGGCTGTATTTGTTATGCCTTTGATATTGCTTGCATTACATTGGATATGTATTTTCATTACAGTAAAGGATCCAAAAAACAAAGGTCAGAACAATAAGGTTTTCGGAATTGTTTTGTGGATAACACCTATGATTTCCATTTTTGCAAACACTGTAGTTTATGCCGTTTCACTTGGTATGGAATTAGATTTGATGACTTATACGATGTTGCTTATGGGTCTTATGTTTACGGTTATAGGTAACTATATGCCCAAGTGCAAACAGAATTTTACATTGGGCATTAAAATAAAATGGACGTTGGAGAATGAGGAAAACTGGAACGCTACACACCGTTTTGCAGGTAAGGTGTGGTTTATAGGTGGAGTTCTGTTGATGATATGTGCGTTTGTGCAGGAGTCTTTGTTTATGTATCTCTTAGTTGGCGCTATTTTTGTTCTTGTTTTGATGCCCACTGTCTACTCTTATTTGTACTATAAAAAACAGGTAAAATCAGGCACAGCTCCTGAAAAAATTCAGCTTAGTATGAATAAATCGTTCAAGATAGGCGGGACTGCCGGTGTTATCGTAGCCATTATAATAGCTATAGTATTGTTGTTTATATGTTTTACCGGAGAAATTGAGTATAGATTTGACAGCGAATCTTTTACAATAGAAGCAAGTTACTATAACGATCTTACAGTAGAATATGACGTTATTGACAGTATTGAATACCGTGAGGATTGCAAGGCAGGTTCAAGAGTGAGCGGATTCGGCTCCCCCGTGCTTTCGACAGGTGTATTTAAAAACGATGAATTTGGATATTATACGAGATATAGCTATACGGGCTGCGATGCGTGTGTGGTGATTGAGGTTGATGGAAAGGTGCTCGTGATAACAGCAAAGGACAATAAGGATACCAAACAAATTTATCAAGAGCTTATATCAAGACAGTAGGTGAAATATATGAATGCTATAGAAACAAAGAAGCTTACAAAATATTACGGCAAGTCAAGAGGGATAATTGACGTAGATCTTTCTGTTTCAAAGGGAGATTTCTTCGGATTCATAGGCCCTAACGGAGCAGGAAAAAGTACAACTATAAGAACACTGCTCGGTCTTATTTCAGCAACGTCGGGTGAAGCTTTTATATTTGGAATGAATGCTAAAACACAAAGAAACGAGATACTTTCGAAAGTCGGATATTTACCGTCGGAAACAAATTTTTATGACGGAATGAAGGTTAAAGATATCCTTGAACTATCGGCTAATTTAAGAAAAATGGATTGCAAAGCAGAATCAAAGATTCTTTGCGACAGACTCGAGCTTGATATAAATAGAAAGGTCGGCGATCTATCTTTCGGTAACAGAAAAAAAGTGGGCATTGTATGCGCACTTCAACATAACCCCGAGCTTTATATTCTTGATGAGCCGACGAGCGGACTTGACCCGTTGATGCAGAGAGAGTTTTATTCAATTTTAAAGGAGAGAAACGAGAACGGAGCAACTGTATTTCTTTCCTCGCACGTATTGTCCGAGGTGGGCAGATATTGTAAGCACGCCGCAGTAATAAGAGAAGGGAAGATACTTGTATCCGACAGCGTTGATAAGCTTGGTCATACGGGTGTTAAGCGTGTAAGCTTGAGAGGAATTGACAGTATTCCTTATATGGATAACGTAAAAGACGTGAAGGTAGAAAATGATACGGTAAACTTCTTGTACAGCGGTAAGGCAAATGAGTTGCTTAAGGAACTTTCAAAGCTGTCTTTTGATGATTTAACGATCACCGATCCGGATTTAGAAGAAGTGTTTATGCATTTCTATACAAGGGAGGGGAAATAATATGACAGTATTTTTTCACGAACTTAAAAGAAACAGAATAGCTTTGATAGTGTGGACGGCTGCTATTTGCTTTATGCTCGGAGTTTGTGTGCTTATATATCCCGAAATGGAATCTCAAATGGGCGAGATAAGCGAGATGTTTGCAGATATGGGAAACTTTTCTGCCGCATTCGGAATGGATCAGATAAACTTTGGTGAGTTTATGGGATACTTTGGGGTTGAGTGCGGAAACGTACTTGGTCTCGGGGGAGCATTTTTTGCAGCAATTTTAGGAATATCAGCTCTTGCAAAAGAGGAAAAGGACAGAACGGCAGAGTTTTTGCTTACACATCCGATTTCAAGAAAAAGAATAATAACAGAGAAATATTTATATGTAATTGCTCAAATACTTATACTTAATATAGTGGTAATACTTGTTACGGCAGGGTGTATATTTGTAATCGGAGAAAAAGCGGATTTCGGAAAGATTGCTATGCTTATTCTGGCGTATTTGATACTTCAAATCGAGATAGCATCAATTAGCTTTGGTATATCAGCGTTTTTGAAGAGAGGCGGACTTGCGATAGGTCTTGGCTTTGCGATAATGTCTTATTTTCTTAATATCTTATCAAATCTTACAGAGGATGCAAAATTTATAAAGTATATAACTCCGTTTGGATATACGGACAGCTCATATATATTGACTAACGGTTCAATAGAGGTTAAATATATCATAACAGGCCTGATATTCACCGTACTCGGAATTGCTATTGCATATTATGAGTACACAAAAAAAGATATATCATAAAGATAAACGCTCGGATAATTCCGAGCGTTAGCTTTTTATTGAGATAAAATATATATTACTTAACTAAATAACCTGATTTGATTACGTTTTTTACGCTGTAATCTGAATTGACTATAACAATGTCAGCTTCTTTACCTGTTTCCAAGCTTCCGTATTTGTCATATACACCTATATGTTTTGCGGGAGCTGCCGAAAGCATTTTTGAGGCTCTCACAATATCAATTTCGTACTCTTTACAAATCACTTTCAAAGCGTGATCCATAGTACAAATACTGCCTGCAAAAGAACTCATATCCGGTAGCTTTGCAACACCATCATCAACTATTACTTCTGTACCGTTTTCAGAGCTTCCCAGTTTTCCAAAATTTTTCTCTGAACCCGCAAGACGCATGGCGTCGGTTATTCCTATCACTCTGTCGCCCTTTATTTTTAAAGCGAGCAGCATGCAATCTTTTGGAATATGTTTACCATCGCAAATAAGCTCGATTGTAATAGTGTCATTTAGGTAAGTCGCTTCTACGACCCCTGCTGTTACAACTTGATCGCGCTTTTTGTATGCTGTGATTGCGTTATAAAAATGTGTAACGTGGGAAAAGCCTTCTTCAAATCCTGCGGTTGCTTCTTCAGCAGTAGCATCGGTATGGGCAACAGCGCATATTATACCGTTTGCTTTCATCATACGTGCAAATTCTAAAGCGTTGGGGATTTCGGGTGCTGCATCCCATCTTACGATATTTCCTTTTGCTTTTTTCAGGAGCATTTCAACTTCGTTAAAATCAATTTCGCGTATTGTTTTTTCGTTTTGTGCTCCTCTGCTTTTGTTATTTTTATTTGAAAAATAAGGACCTTCAAGGTGTAATCCTGCGGCAAGGCAAGAGTAATCGCTATTTTCTTTGAAATCTATGTACGTGTCAATAAAACGCAGAAGTTCTTGATGTGAGGCTGTAAGTGCTGTAGGTAACAGTAAAGTAGTGCCTCTTTTAAGATGACCTTTTATTATTTCTTCGTAGCTTTCTATTGTTCCGTCCATAAAGTCATGGTCAAATCCACCGTGAACGTGTACGTCGATAAACCCCGGAAGCGAATATGCACCGTCAACGTCTATTTCTCTGCATTCAAGACAAGTGACGTTGTCGGAAATATCTGCTATTTTGCCATCTATTACGAGAATATTAGTAGGTGGGGTAACAAAATCAGCCAGTACAGCTCTCGTGTTTTTTATAAGTAAGCAGTTTTGCTTTTTCATTTGTTATACACTCTGATTTCAGGAATAGGGCATTTAGTTGCTTCAGTAACAGTGTAAATTTTCGCATCATTATGGTCGCGGAAAAGTGAACAGGGAACCTTGGCGATTTTTTCTCCGTAAAGGATTTTACGAAGTGCACCTGCATTCCAATCACGCGGCATAATCATAATGATTTTCTTTGCCATAAATATTTCTTTCATTCCAACGGTAATGCAATATTCCGGTATTGCATCAAGGTCTGCACCACAGTTCATATAGGCGTTTATCGTTTTCGTTTCTCTGCTTATTTTAAGAACTCGTGTAGGTCGGTTTGCAAACTCTTCGTTAGTGCATTCTTCATTAGGTTCAGGCGGCTCGTTGAATGCATAGTGGCCGTTAATTCCAACCCCTCCGAATACCATATCAAGCTTACCGTATTTTTTTATAATTTCCATAACTTTTTCAGGATGGGCAGGATCAGGGAAGATCCTGTTTTCAGGCAATACATTAAGTTCTTCATCTATTAACGAATAAAAAATTCGATCCATACCACCTCTGAAAGACAAGGGATCTTGTTTGTCAATGTATGTGTTTTTATCTGCAAGGTATTCGTCCATATTGATAAATACGCAGTTTTTCAGAGATATTCTATACTTATTTACAAGATGTACAAGTCTGAAATAGGGACCGAGCGGACCGTACGGAACTATCATAACGGTAGGTTCGCCCTTGCGGTTGTTTTCTGTAATGCATTCAAGGACTTCGATTGCTACCTTCCAGTATATATCTACCTCTGTTGCACTAACGTCAAGCTTGATTGAGCAATTTTTTCCAAGATCTTCGGGTTTTATCAAGTTATAGTTTTCCATATTTTTATTCTCCTTCTACGTATTCTTTTATTTTATTGTTTAAGGCTGATCTGAATTTTATGAGTTTTTCCGGCGTGTCCGGAGTGTTATAGACATCGGGAACTCCCAAGTAGCTTTCGATCAGTTCATCACATTCTTTTCTTCCTGCAAGCTGTTCGAGAAGTTGTAAAGCCCTCATATCAATGAGCCCCTCGGCAAATATTTTCTGGTGAATAGATTGTAACGGTTTTCTGTTGATGTCAGGATATACACTGTAGGTTGTTCCTGCATTTGGAAATCCGCAATATGGATCGACCATTGGATTATACAGCCCGTGGCAGTGTTTGCCGTAATAAAAATTATAGCCCCAGTGTAAAAAACCCTTTGCGTTAAATGAATAAAGCTGTATTCCCATCATTCTGTTTCTTTCTCTGGGAAGCTCTATAAGTCTGTTGCTGAGACCGTTATAGCATTCACCGCCGGTATAATATACCCATAGATTGTCGCATTTTCCAACAAAGTCCATAACCTTATGCGTTCTTGCAATTGGAGTTTTCACCAAACCAGATTCGTAGTATTTATAATCTGATAAAGCATCGCCAACAAGACAATCGGAAAGCAAATCTTCTATGTTTGAAAGTGATTTTTTATAGGTATCAAGCTGTTTTTCTGAAGGCTCGTCTGAAATATGAAAGAGGGTGGTTTCAAGCAATCCTTCGTTTTTTAGGAATTCTTTGACTTTTGGAATATAACTTCTTAAAAACTTAACGTACTCTTCACCTGATGCGTCAGTTTCCCAACCGAATATTTTTTGTTTCTCTCCGCAAACCTTGGCAATTATTTTAGGAGCATGTGCAGCGCCCCACTGGGTAAAGAAATGTGAATGTTCGAAATATTTAATCCCCACGCTTTTGCATATTTCAATATACTTTTTCATAAGAGAAAAATCAAATGAATAATTATTGCCATCGAATTCTACGTCAACAAGCTGAACCGTCATTCGTTCTTCACCTATTGACGTATCGAGTGGAGGTGTAAATGCAGGTAATAGGACCATATTCATTCCGTTTTTTACGGCAAGGGCAAGAAAGTCTGCCATCACTTTGAAGTATTCATCGGAAAATAATTCTAATTCGTAATAGTCTGCAAGGCAGTCATTGTGAAACCAGTTTGTATAAATGAGTGATTGCTCAGGGAGAAGCGCATCTATTATATCTACAGTTAGTTCAGTCTCTCCAACTTTGTTGTATCCAATATCGAATAGCTCAATTTTTATTCTATGAATACCCGCTTCACACGGAATACTTTGTTCGTTTACGGTAAACCAAACGGTATTCCAGCTATCGTTATATGCGCGAAGGCTTATTTTTTCGCCGAGCTCAATATATCTGTATCCTATTCCGTTATGTATAATTTCTTTTTTTAGCTCGGGATTTGTTTTCTTTGGGAAAAGTATATCAGGATACATTCCGAGTGGCATTTTTGGTGTTATTTTGCTGAAATTATGTATTATAGGAACGTTTCCCACGTGGTAAGTGTTTATGTCAAGATCGCTTTCAATTCTTATAAAAAAGTGTTCTTCTTCAGATGTTTTTGAGGCATCTGTCGTATTGCACAGTTTGTATGCCATTTGAAAAGATAATGGCTCGTTTCTAAGCATACTGAATTTTAGTGTTTCACTATTTGTAGGGCAGTTGTCTGGCCTGATCAATGTAAGACTGTCAAATATTTTTGTTTGTATCATATTTGTCTCCTTTTTTATTAGGACTTACATACATTATATAACTTAATAAAGATTTTTTAAATTCACAATATCGATATATTATTGGACAATATCGGCAAATAATATTGACAAAAAGATATTGAAATTGTACTATATAGATGCAAGGGGGAGTTGTATGTCCGCTATAAAATTTACAACCGAAAAAGAATATAATGGATACATAAAGGTTAATTCTTGTGGAAAGCAGTGGCTTGGAGACAGAGACTATAATACAATTCGAGAGAATGGTCGTATAGATTTTTCAATTAACTACATAAAAAAAGGGATTGGATACTGCGAGTATAACGGGAAAAATATGACAATTCCGGAGGGAAGTCTCGTTTTTTTTCATCCAAATGTAAGGCACCATTATTATTTTAAAAAAGAGGACTGTACAGAGATGTGTTGGTCTCATTTCAGTGGTACAGCTTGTTCGATACTGAGTGATCTTGAAAAAGATATACTCGTGGTAATAGCAATTAGTGACAGAAAACAGTTTGAACAACGCGACTGCTGTGCTAATATGTAACTGCATCAAAGACAATTGAATTCAGGCAAAGAAGACATCAGAAGATAAACCAGCAAATGAAGACTGCCAGACGGAATA
>SVRB01000028.1 GCA_015065045.1 Oscillospiraceae bacterium
CGGCATTGACCTCGCGGCTTTGTGGGATTTTTCTCAAAAAAATGCTTATGGCGGGTAACAGTAAGCCTGTCGCGCTTGAAATGCTCAATAATTTTATCAGGAGCAAGAATACGGAATGTTTTTCAACGGTCGATCTGCTTGAAATTGACCTATTGAATGGTAGAGCCGGTTTTGTAAAGAGCGGAGCTATAGCATCCTACGTTGTAAGAGGGGATAAGATCTTCAGGATAAATTCAAACACAATGCCTGTAGGCATAACGCGTGAAATTAACGCAGAGGAAGTGAAATTTGAGCTTGAGGACGGAGACGTTATAGTGATGGTAAGCGACGGGGTTGGTCAATCGGCAGAGGAGCTTGTGGCTGTCAGCAATATACTTACGTACTCGTGGGAGGACGATTTGCAAAAGATGGCTGACAAGATACTGAATAATGCCGTTGAGGGCGCATCAAGGAGTGATGACGTCAGCGTTGGAATAATAAGGGTTAAAGAAAGGACGAATAGAATATAAACAAATATCCACCCGTTCGGGTGGATATTTGTTTTATAAATATAATAAATGTTTATTTTTTAAAGTTTTTGCGGTGTCAAGAGGGGCTTTTTTCAAAAAGCCCCTTTTGTCAAGGGTTCGTGTGCGTCGCTCCTGACGTTCTGTGCCTCTTTTAAAAAACGCGAAAGCGTTTTTGTTTTTCTAAGACATATTATTTATCTAAATAATATTATCTTTTCTTTTTTACGTTACTTTCTTGCGTGCCAAGAAAGTAACCAAAGAAGGCACAAGGGAGGGGAGTTCCGATCCTCCCCTCCCCCTGACCCCACCCTTTCAAACGGCCGAGGGGGACACCCCCTCCGGTTTCCCCCGTGTTTGCGGAAGATTTATTGTTTTATAAAACGATATTGGAATTTGTAGGGGGCGACGTCCTCGACGCCCCGTTTTATAATGATATTTCGAAAATAATAAATCTTAATCCCGTAGGGGCGGATTCCATATCCGCCCGTAATGGTGCGAATCTAAATTAAGCCTTCTCCCACATGAGAAAGCTTAAAATTCCCCGTTTGTTTGCAAAAAAATGCAATTTAAAGAGGGGCTTTTTTGAAAGCCCCTCTTGTCAATCATTATTTATTATATCTTTCGTAATAGAACAAATATTGCTGAATCATACCTGCGAAATTGCCGAGGTTTGTTATATCAAGCCCGTCGGGATAATATTTTTCAAGCACCCTTTTCACCCACACGTCAACCGGAAAAGCATCTGTCTTATTAAACCCAAAAAGCAAGGCGCACGATGCAACCTTTAACCCCACGCCCTTGATCTGCATAAGGTATTCAAGCGCTTCGTCTGTTGTCATATTATCAACAAGCGAAAGATCTATCTTACCCGTTGCCACCTTTTCTGCGGCATCGTAAATGTATTTTGCGCGAAAGCCAGTCTTAAGTTCAAAAATCTTATCTACGCCCGCGTTATACAAAGCCTCTGCTGTTGGGAAAGCGTAATGCTTCTCGTCAATCTTCTCGCCGAATGCTTGGCTCATATTTTCGATTATTTTCTTGATTCTCGGTATATTATTATTCTGCGAAATAATAAACGAGCAAAGCGCTTCCCATTTATCCTGACGCAAAATTCGTATGCCGTTACCGAAATCCATCGCTTTTGTTATCGTTTGATCGTTATTTAGCCTATGCAAAATATCGCTGTCGACGTCCTTATAATCAACGTCGAGCGCAAAGAAATTCTTCCACGTCGCATCAAATTCGTCAGCTGATATTCCGTTTATCAAAACAGATGTATCCGACGTCTGCTCGAGCGTAATAAATTTACCGAAGGCTACCCCCTCGATAATATTTCCCATAGGGTTAAAGCGGAAACACTGACCACAGTCGAAAATCTTGCTTATTGAAAAATGGTCAAGGTCTTGCAATTCTATTCCGTTTTTTGTATTTTCTATTTTAAACATTTACAAATCCTTTTTATAAAAACTATTGTGTATTTTTTTGATAGATGTTATAATTGACTCAGAAAAACATCAAAGGGGAATTGTATGGAAAAGATATATACTATACCTGTAAACGAGGCATTTGATGCGTGTGCTGAAGATAAAGATAAGGGCTGTCCCTTCTGCGAATTATACAGAAGAGTTCAGGAAAACGAGCTTGACCTCATACTTGGCGCGTCAATGATGGAGCCTGACGTTCGCATAAAGACCAACGAGCAAGGCTTTTGCGATAAGCATTTTTCGATGATGCTGAAACGAAAAAACAGACTCGGACTTGCCTTGATGCTTGAAAGCCATTTGGCGCACGTTGCGAAGGAATCGCACGGTTTTGGCGCTATGAAGAAGATTGATAAGATAAATAATAGCTGTTATATCTGCAACAGAATCGAGTATCATATAGAAAAAATGTTTGAAACAGCAGCTTGGTTATACGACGTAGACAGAGCCTTTGAAGAAAAAATAAAGAGCCAGAGCTATTTCTGTATGCACCATTACCACAGATTTCTGTCGGTCGGCAAGGACGAGCTTCCAAAGAAGAAATATGCCGATTTCGAGAGACTTGTCTATAAGGTAAACGAAAGATATCTCGAATCGTTAAGCGAGGACGTAAGCTGGTTCTGCAAAAAGTTTGACTACCGATATGACAAAGAGCCCTGGGGCAACGCTAAAAACGCGCCCGAGAGAGCAATAAAATTCTTAACCGGCAGCCTTACTGAAACCGAATAAAAAATAAACTAAAAGCCCGTAAGGGCTTTTTTGTTTATGCAATTTAAGCTTCGGGCTCGATTTTTATTGTCTGGAGTGACTCCATAGCCTCTTTTTCAAGAGCTTCAATATCTATCTTCTGCTCCTGCTCGAGAACCTGAGCGATCTCGGGACGAGTTTTGGGGTGCTTGGGTGTAAACACCGTACAGCAGTCCTCGTAGGGCAAAATAGATGTTTCAAACGTATTTATTTTTCTTGAAATAGAGATAATTTCCTCTTTATCCATACCGATGCAAGGACGGAATACGGGCATATTAACCACCGAATCCGTAACGTTAAGCGCCGCCAAGGTCTGACTTGCAACCTGACCTAAGCTTTCACCGGTGATGAGTGCGTGGCATCTGTTTCTGATAGCAACCTTTTCCGCAAGTCGCATCATAAACCGGCGGAGCAAGAGGGTAAAATATTCCTCATCGCAAAGTCTTTTCAGTTCTTCTTGGATATGAGTAAGGGATATAACGTGAACGTAAATATTGCCCGAGTATACAGAAACAAGTCTTGCGAGCTGTAACACCTTTTCTTTTGCTCTTTCGCTTGTGTAGGGGAAGCTTTCGAAGTGGACAGCGTCAAGGTTAAGCCCTCTTTTTGACATCATATAGCCTGCAACGGGGCTGTCGATACCGCCCGAAAGCAAAAGCATAGCCTTACCGTTTGAGCCGACGGGCATACCGCCCGCACCCTTGAATGCGCCCGCGTGAATATAGGCGTTTGTTTCGCGGAGCTCGATTCTGACGGTAATTTCGGGATCGTCCATTCTAACCTTAAGGTTGGGCATAACCTCAAGCACAGCTCCGCCGACCTCGGCGGCAAGCTGAGGGGACGTAAGGGGGAATTTTTTATCCGAGCGTCTTGCTTCTGCTTTGAAGCTTGTCTTTCCTGCAAGATATTGGGGGAGATATTCAGCCGCTTTTTTCTTTATATCGTCAATATTCTTTTCGCAAACAACGGCTCTGCTTATTGAGACGAAGCCAAACACCTTAAGACAAGCGTCAAATGCGCCGTCGATGTCGGCAAAATCGTCCGTCGGCTCAACGTATGTTGTTGACTGGGACGTCCAAGTCTTAAAATTACCGTAGGGTTTAAGACATTCTCTGAGTCTTTTTGAGAGAAGATCCTCGAACCATCTTCTGTTTAAGCCTTTCAAAACAAGCTCGCCTTGTTTGCATAAAAGTATTTCTTTCAAAATATTCAGTCCTTTTCTATAGATATTCGTGTTTTTTATATTGTAATTGATTTTTTAGGTTAAAAGTGGTGATTTAGCACCACTTTGTGTTAATTTTGTCTGCGTTTTCTTGATGTTCTGCGCCACACAAACACAAATACAGCCGAAGCAAGAGTTATTGTAAGAACGGGATATGCGTAAGATTTTACGTTTTTAAGTATCTCGTCTCTTGCGCTGACGGGGTTGACTATATTTTCGAGCTGACGCGACGTGTACTCATAAGACAAAGCTTCGATTGACGAAATAAGCGCCTGAGGGCTGTCGTAATAGTTTTCGTTTGCAACAAAGAGGATTCTTATTTCTTCAATTTTATTTTTGCCCGAAAACTCGGAGAAATCGCAATAAATTTCAGTCCACGATGCTTTATTTACGCTACCCGTTATCTCAAAAATACTGTTTGATGATACCAACACAACTTTAATAACAGCGTGGTTTACGTTTGTGGGGAGGGATGCGACGTTAACGTCAAAATGCAGTATAGGCATAGCCGAGAAATCGACGGGAGTGTCGAATTTTTTTACTATACCGCGCGACTCGCCGTTCGGAATGTTACCGAAGGATAGGGTCATAAGTCCGCTTCTTTCGGAGACGTTAGTTCCAACGGTAAATTTTTCGGTAAGTCCGTATCTTGTCCAGCCGTGCTGATTGTTTGAGAAGTCGGAAATAACAACGCTTCCCTTTATGTCGGCTTTTGTTAATTCGATTTCGGATTGAGTTATTTGCGTTCTGATGATATTGCTTTCGGAAAATCCTTTTATGATTCCTTCCCATGATGACGCTCCCAAAACGTCGGGCGCAAAATGGGTGGCAGACAATGACAGAGATGTATCGATATACTTCATAGCGTTGTTGTAGTTACAGCTTCTGTCGGTGATATAAGCTGAAACTGAAAGGTTCATCGCTCTGTAGCTGTTGTATACGTAATCTGCCGTTATATTTTTTTCTTCAAGGTTGGAGAAGTATGATTTTTCGATTATTATAAAATCTCTTGTCGAGTTGCTGTAGAGAATATTTGTTTTTCTGAGATAGCCGACTATTACCTCAAGATTTTTAAACGATACTCTGTCGGTCTCGTCCGAGCTGTTGAGCGTATTGTCGGTGTATGAAAAGTAGTCGTCAACGTGTGCGGGATAGGGATTAAGAGCTAGGCCCCAGTCGATATTTCCCATCTGTGTAACGCATCTGTTGAACGAGTCGATAAACGCTCTGTTGTCAAAGCGTGTATACAGATCGTACGGAAGGTCTCTGTCCCAGTTATCGTCGATATATGTGTATACTCCGATATTAGCAGAGTATGATTTTACGGCGTTGTATACTATTCGGAAGCCTTTTGCGTATTCCTCGGTAAAGATTTCGAGGGTTTTATCACCCATATTGTAGTTTTCTTTCGCGAGTCCGACGCTGTTTCCGAATACTACTCTTGATATAGTGGAGCTGTGTTTTTCTATCCAGAATTCAGTGAATGCGCGTAAATACATAAGCGCCGAGCGCGATTCGGTGTTGTATGCGCAGTAGGTTGCTTTAAGGTCGGCGTCCTTGTGAATTAGAAGTCTGTTCAGCGTTTCGTTGCCCGTGTCGCTGATGGTAAAAATAAGGGTTACGGAGATGTTTTTGTCTCGGTAGTTATTTATCATGTTGTCGATGGTTCGAGCGTAGTCGGCGTTGTAATAGTATACGTTTCCGCCGCACTCAAATTTGTTGTCGGTTCCCTCTTTTTTTGAGAAGAATTTGCCGATATCGACCCAAATAGCCGTGTCCGATACGCCCATTTCCTGCATAAAGGATATGCTTTGACCGTAAACACCCTTTCCGCTTTTTTCGGTAGAGGTGTCCGTAACGTTATTTGAAAAGCTTTCGGGGTTGGTTATGCACATCGAATTACCGATGATCTCGTATCCGTTGCCAATTTTTATTGCAACAGTGTATTTTTTGTACAAGAACAGCCTTTCGTCTTTATCTCCGTCATAGCTTACTCTAAAGATGAAGCCTCTTGACGTTACCGTGCTTTTTGCGATCTCCTGCGATCTGATAAGAGTGTCCGAAGTAATGCTTTCACTCAGATCGTGCGAAAAAAGAAGTATTTCATTCAGTGAAAACTGATCGAATTTATCTTTGTCTATGTTACCTTTAATGATTATTTCGGATGTGTTGGGGTTGATAGCGCAGGTATCGATCGTTCCCGAGCCGTTGTCTTGGTTGAGATACGTCGAGTAAGGCTCGATTCCGTGTATGGTGAGGCTGTTTATGTTGTTTCCCTCAAATGTCAGGTTGATCGACTGAATGTTGTTTTGGCTAAGCGGCAGATATGCAACAAGTCCCTCGCCTGAGGTGTTCACGTCGCAATAGGAATATCCGCTTATGCTTCCGTCAGCCAGAGTGCAGACGAGCTTGATTCTGTCACAGTTCCCTTCTGAGTCGAATTTTATTTTGAGACAGTTTGCTTGGTCGATGCTTTTGTATGAAAAATTCATCGACTCAAGGAACAATTCATCGTTTACTGAGGTAATGACCATATTCTTGTCCGAATAGGTCAAGCTTCCGCCTATTGCCGAATAATCCTCTGCCGAGAATCTGACGGAGTTTACGGCTTTTGTTCCCGACATAAGTCCGATACTGTCTATATAGTATTCAAATCCGGATACGGGAGTGGTGTTGCTTTCATAGCTGACGGAGATTTTTATTTTTTTAACGGAAGAACGGTTTTTCCATTCGGATATATCAACAAATACACCGTTCCAGCAGGCAGAGTCTATTTCTGTGTCAACGGAAAAGACGTCTCGGCTGGAGTAGATGTCGATGTGGATGATATATTTTGAATCTTCAACCGTGCTGCAGTTTACAGCAAGAGAGAGATAGTCGTATTTCGACATATCAACGGGGGTGGAATAGGTTTTTGAAATGTAGTTTCTTTCCCTGCTTTTTGCTGTTTTGTTGTATACGATAAGACAGCCCGTGTCGGTAAGGGGCGTGTATGGGAATGTGTCGATTTTTTCTGAAAGAGTGACGTCAGCGTTGGAATTATCGGTGTCCCAACCCTCGTTTGTTTCAGTAAAGTTGTTAAGAGTCTGGTCGGTGTTTGCTTTTAATGCAAAGGGGCTTATGTCGTATATTACGTCGGTTTTGTCGCTTGCCGCGTGCGCAAGGAATACGAAAATGCACACAAGACAAATAACGCAGATAGCTGATATCAAGATAGCTTTAAACGTTTTTTTCAAAGATATGCCCCCCTTTTTTTATCAAAAATTTCTGCTTTATATATCTATTAGGTATATATTATACTAATAATATCACAAACCAAGGCATAAATCAATACGCGCGTAGTTTTGGATAAAAGTTTTTTACAAAAGTGTGTTCTTTTTATTGACACGATTTTACAAAAGTAGTATAATAATTTATATTTTATTTTTAGGTGTGAATAAGCGAGGAGTGAAAAAGTGATACGAATCGGATTTGACAATGATGAATATATAAGAAAACAGTCGGAGCAGATTGCAGAAAGAATATCCGATTTCGGAGGAAAGCTGTACCTCGAGTTTGGCGGTAAGCTCTTTGACGACTATCACGCGTCACGTGTTTTGCCGGGATTTAAGCCCGACAGTAAGCTCCAGATGCTTAAAAATATAGCAAACGACGTTGAAATTGTTATTGTTATCAGCTCTTGCGATATTGAAAATATGAAGATAAGACGCGATATCGGTATTTCTTACGATAACGACGTATTGAGACTTATCGACGCATTCAGAGAGTTTGGACTTTACGTTGGAAGCGTTGTGATTTCAAAATATAACGATCAGCCTGCGGCTTTGAAGTTTAAGGAAAGACTTGAGTCGCTCGGCATAAAGACTTATATCCACCGTCCGATCGCGGGATATCCTTATGACGTAGAGCATATTGTGAGCCCCGAAGGTTTTGGAAAGAATGAGTATATTGAAACAGAAAGACCTCTCGTTGTCGTAACAGCCCCCGGACCCGGAAGCGGAAAGATGGCTACCTGCCTTTCTCAGCTTTACCACGAGAACGAAAGAGGAATAAAGGCGGGGTACGCTAAGTTTGAGACGTTCCCGATATGGAATATTCCGCTTAAGCATCCGCTTAACCTTGCTTATGAGGCGGCTACTGCCGATCTTGATGACGTAAATATGATAGACCCCTATCACCTCGAGGCTTACGGTAAGACTGCCGTAAACTATAACAGAGACGTTGAGGTGTTCCCTGTTCTTAACGCGATCTTTGAGAGGATCAAAGGCGAAAGTCCTTATAAATCTCCCACGGATATGGGCGTTAATATGGTAGGTAACTGTATCGTCGATGACGAGGTTGTCAGAGAGGCTTCGAATCAGGAGATAATCCGCCGTTATTTTGCCGCGCTTTGCGACCAGAGATACGGAAAGGTAAAGCCTGAGGTTATTGAAAAGATTGAGGTTTTGATGAATCAGGCGAAGATTTCGTCTGACGATAGAAAGACCGTAAAGCAGGCGATAAACCGTTCGATTGAAACAAATAATCAGCCGGCGGTTGCTATAGAGCTTCACGATGGAACTATTGTGACGGGTAAGACAACGAGACTTCTCGGAGCTGCGTCGGCTGCGTTGCTTAATGCAGTAAAATCGTTGGCTAAGCTGCCTAAGGAAACTATGATGATAGCTCCTGAAACGATCGAGCCCATTCAGTCACTTAAGGTGAATACGCTCGGCAATCATAACCCGCGTTTACATACTGACGAGGCGCTTATTGCACTTGCGATTTCCGCATCAACATCGGACGTTGCGAAGTTGGCGATGGAACAGCTTGAAAAGCTGCGCGGATGTCAGGCGCACTCAACGGTGATTTTGTCACCCGTTGACGTTGACGTTTACAGAAAGCTCGGTATAGAGCTTACTTGCGAACCGCAGTATAACACGAAAAAACTTTATCATAAATAAAAAAGTGAGCTTAATAAGCTCACTTTTTGTTTTTAAAAAATGCAATAAAACATATTATTTAAAGTTTTTGCGGATTCCAAAGGTGCTTTTTTCAAAAAGCATCTTTGGTGTGGGTTCGGGAGCAAAGCTCCTGACATTCTGTGCCTTTTTTACGCGCGAAGCGCGTAATTTTCGGCTCCATCTGACGAGGGAGCTGTCAACGAAGTTGACTGAGGGAGAGATATATTAAAGACTTTAAATTGGTATAAATCTTTTGATTTTTTTCTTTTTTACGTTACTTTCTTGCGTGCCAAGAAAGTAACCAAAGAAGGCACAAGGGAGGGGAGTTCCGATCCTCCCCTCCCCCTGACCCCACCCTTTCAAACGGCCGAGGGGGACACCCCCTCCGGTTTCCCCCGTGTTTGCGAAAGATTTATTGTTTTATGAGACAATATTGATAATGGTAGGGGACGGCGTCCACGAGAACCCCCAAACCTTACTTCGTGCTGTTCGGGGGTTCTCGTGGACGTCGCCCTATACGGTAATGTGATATTGTTTGTAAGGGCTTTTTCCTATCCGCCCAATATTTTTTCGAAATTTAATTTTTTGGTATTGACAAAACTGCTCTAACGTGTTAGACTAAAATTACTCTAATGGATTAGAGAAAGGGAGGTTTATTATGGAAACACCGAAAATTTTTGAAAGTGAATATCGTTTTTGCCTTATATTATGGGAGCACGAGCCTATAAAAAGCAGTGAGCTTGTAAAGCTTTGCAAAGAACAGCTCGGCTGGAAGCCCACTACAACGTATACAGTAATTAAACGCTTGTCCGAGCGTGGAGTTTTAAAAAATGAAAACACAGTTGTAACATCACTTGTAAGCAAGGATGAGGTACAAGCCGCCGAAATAAACGAGATGGTGGAAAAGACATTTGAGGGATCTTTGCCTGCTTTTATAGCTGCATTTACCAAGCATCGTAAAATTTCTGAGGAGGAAATTGACGAAGTGCAAAGAATGATCGACAGTTTTAGAAAAGGAGAATAATAATGACTGATATTTTCTTGAAGATTGTAAATATGAGCATATCTGCAAGCTGGATCGTGCTGGCTGTATTGCTTTTGAGATTATTACTAAAAAAGGCTCCGAAATGGATCACGGTACTCCTTTGGGGAATCGTTGCTATTAGGTTGATCTGCCCGTTTTCTATCGAGAGTGTAATGAGTCTTATGCCAAGCGCTGAAACGATCAGCAAAACGCCGGATGCTCCGGGACCGCATTTTGAGTCGGGGGTTACGGTAGTTGATAATCAAGTGAATGATTATTTGCAGGGATATTACTTCGAGGGCGTTACAAAACCCGAGGGACATTTTGTGGATATTACATCTGTTTTTGCAATCGTATGGCTCATTGGTGCCGTGGCGCTTTTGATCTATACAATTATCAGTTATCAACGTATAAAAAACAAAATAGGTACTGCGGTTCTTTTGCGTGACAATATCTATCAGAGTGAAACGGTTACGTCTCCCTTTGTTCTTGGAATTATCATGCCGAAAATCTATTTACCCTTTAATATCAGCGAACAAGATATGGAGCATGTTATTGCTCACGAGCAAGCGCACATTAGTCGCAAAGACCATTTGTGGAAGCCTTTTGGATTTTTATTGCTAACTCTGCATTGGTTCAATCCTTTAATGTGGCTTGGATACGCACTCCTTTGCCGTGATATTGAAATTGCTTGCGATGAAAAGGCAATTAAAGAACTTAATGCTGAGCAAAAAGCCGACTATTCTCAGGCGCTCTTGACCTGCAGTGTAAATCGCCGTATGATTTCAGCTTGTCCTCTTGCATTTGGCGAGGTAGGTGTAAAGGGCAGAGTGAAATCGGTGCTCAGTTATAAGAAGCCTGCATTTTGGATCATATTAGTTGCTATTATTGCAAGCGTTATGACCGCGATATGTTTTTTGACAAATCCTGTCACTCCGGATGAAACAGAGTCTGATATGCTTTTGGATGTTCTGAATAATGAAAAACCCTTTATAAATGAGTCCGGAGAAACTGTTTACTTAAAGGGCCATAAGCCTTTTGATTTAGCAAATGCTATTCCCGAAAGGTATGCGTTGGTTGATTTTGACGCCGACGGTGAAAAAGAATTGGTAATATATATTAAATCTGACGTCGGCGCATATACCGTATTCCATATCTATAATGACAAAGTTTATGGCTTTGATTTTATGGAAAGGGAAATGATATTCTTAAAAGAAGATGGAACATTTGTTCAAAGTAGCGGTGCAGGTGTTAACAGTTTTGTTACTTTGCGCTTTGAAAAAGATAAATGTAATACCGTTGAACAGGCGTATTTGGATGACACAGAATACGTCTATAGAATTAACGGAACTTCATCAACTGTTGAAGCTGTAAATGAGTATAGTGCTGAGTTTTATAATAAATCTGATGTGATTTGGGAAATGTGTAAGCTTGTTTTTAAGCTTTCCAATAAGGCATACAAAAACTTAGAAATAACAGTTACATTTGATTATGAGAATCAAGTTGCTACAGATTTAACAGTTTTTGATAAAAAAACAGACAAAAAGATTCAGGAAATTAAACTTAAGGATAATACTATATTCTCTGATAAGATAGTTTACATTAAAGATGTAAGCTTTGACGGGGAATACGACTTGGTTATTCCATACCAAAGACCTGCTTCCGGAGTATATTGCACCGCGTACGTATGGGATAGTGCAACAAAACAGTTTGTCTATGCTCCAAGCTTTGAAAAATTACCAAACGTCGCATTAGACAATAATAAAAAAGAAATCTTATCCTACAAATCTGCAGATAAGTCAACGTTGTATTCAATAAGTATTTTTAACACGAAAACAAAAGATTTCGAGGTACAAAGAACATTCTGTTATTATCTTGACGGAGGTACAATGGTGTATGAAGAAACGCTTTTGAAAAACGGAACGTTGGAACAGATTGCAAGCTTTTCTAAGCTTATAGAGGGTTCGAACTATTATTTGATGGATCCTGAAATTTATGATTATTACAGCAATCATGCTGAATGGGATTTAGATTCAACGAAATGGAATAATTATTTAGTTTCGTAAAAGTCAGTTGCATTTGCAAAGAGCAAAGAATGATTGACAGTTTTAGAAAAGGAGAATAATAATGACTGATATTTTCTTGAAGATTGTAAATATGAGCATATCTGCAAGCTGGATCGTACTGGCGGTTTTGATTGCAAGATTTCTGCTGAAAAAAGCGCCTAAATGGATAAATTGTATACTTTGGTGTATAGTTGGAATCAGACTTGTTTTCCCGTTTTCTATCGAGAGCATAATGAGTCTTATGCCGAGCAAGGAAACTATAAACCCTGAGATAATGATGGATGCAACGCCCGAAATCAATACGGGTGTACCGATTATAAATAACGCGATAAATCCCGTTATCAATCAATCTTTTGCGCCCGAGCCTATGGCGAGCGCAAATCCGTTGCAGATATTGTTACCCATTATCGCAAACGTGTGGCTGATCGGTATCATCGGTATGCTTATATACACGGTAATCACCTACGTTCGATTGAAAAAGAAGATAGGAACGGCGGTATTGCTCAGCGATAACATTTATCAGAGCGAAAAAGTTATTTCGCCCTTTGTTCTCGGTATAATTAAGCCTAAGATATACTTGTCCTTTAATATGAATGAGCAAGATACAGAGCACGTTATTGCTCACGAGCAGGCGCACATTAGCCGCAAAGACCATTTGTGGAAGCCGATCGGATTTTTGTTGCTTACTCTGCATTGGTTCAATCCTTTAATGTGGCTTGGATATGTGCTTCTTTGCCGCGATATTGAGCTTGCCTGCGATGAAAAGGTCGTAAAGGATTTTAATAATGAGCAAAAAGCCGATTACTCTCAGGCACTTTTGACCTGTAGCGTAAACCGCCGTATGATATCTGCTTGTCCCCTTGCGTTTGGTGAGGTTGACGTAAAGGGCAGAGTAAAGTCTGTGCTGAATTATAAGAAGCCGGCTTTTTGGATAGTTATTGTTGCCGTTGTTGCGGTGATCGTGGTTGCAATATGCTTTTTGACCGACCCTGCTGAGCCTGATGATGATACATCAGCTCCCGTTGATACGACAGAGACGACCGGAACACCCGATACAGACGATACACCCGAAACGGATAATACACCCGAAACGGATAATACACCTGTAACAGACAACACGCCTGCGACAGATGACACACCTGCAACAGATGACACACCTGCAACAGATGATACACCTGTAACAGATGACAAACCATCTACGGACGATACTCCTGTAATAAACGTAACCCCTGAATTAGTTAATAAAGCGCTTAATGCGTACGTGGATTATTTACATGAAATAAAAAGCAAATATAATCTGATGTATTTTGGCAAATATGCGTTTTATGATTTAAATAGAGATGGAATGCCTGAGTTGCTTTATTATTCGGAGTTTCATTTGTATGTCTGTACATATCAAAATGGAAGCGTAAAAAAACTTGACACTAATCAGGGTGGAATGAGTACCTCTAGAAAAATACTTGCAAACGGTGCAATGTTGCATAGACATTTATCAACAGGTGAATATTATTGCTATGAAGTGTTGAATAAAGATTATACGATATCAAGATTATACTTCTCAATTGGTTATTATGGTGGAGCCGAGTATGATAAATATGAATTTAATGGTAAAGAAGTTACCATGGGTGAGTGGTATGAACTGACAAAGGATATTCTTGCAATACCCGAAGCTACAGACGTCGAGTGGAGACAGTTATCGGACAATAATTAGTTTTAAACATTATACAGATGAAAGGTGAGTGCAAAAAATATATGAAAACACCATTTTATAAGAAACCGTCTTTTTGGATTATTGTTATCGGTATTATCGCGGTGGTCGTTCTTGCCGTGTGCCTTTTAAACGGTCCAACTAAGATGGACGACGAAATACCCGAAACAGACAACACACCTGCGACAGATACTATAGACTCTGTTGAGTATGAGAAAATCGTTAATGTTTATAATGAATATATGAGAGACTTGTATTTGAGAAGCAAAATTACACACATGGGTAACTATGCAGTTTATGATATGAATAAAGATGGAATGCCTGAGTTAACATATTGGACAAAAGATAGTATGTTTTTCTGCATATATGAAGATGAAATTGTAAAAACTCTTGACAGTATAGGTATAAAGGAAGGCAATATAAGATACCTCGTAAACGGTGCTGTATTGCATAGATATGACTCTATGGGCATTACATATTGCTACGTAACGTTGGATAAAGATAATGTTTTGACCAAAACGCATTTTTACTACGGTTACGCGGGTGGTCCTGATTATGACTGTTATGAATTTAACGGCGAAAAGGTTACTATGGGTGAATGGTATGAGTTGACAGAGGATATTTTGGCAATACCTCAAACAATGGATATTGGGGTCAAAAACCTTTTATATTAAAATTTTTAAGCAAAAAGACGGAGTGAATTTCACTCCGTCTTTTTGTTTATAAAATACAATATATAAAATTTTGTTATTCTGTAGCCTCAGCTTCGGGGGTAATCTGTTTTACCGTAACGTAGGAAACTCGGTGCGCATCGAGCGCAGAAACCAAAATTTCCAAGTTATCAACAGTAAATTTATCACCCTTAACGGGTACTCGCTTCAG
>SVRB01000029.1 GCA_015065045.1 Oscillospiraceae bacterium
TTAAATAATAATATTTACAAAACAAAAAAGACGGTCTTTTGAACCGTCTTTTTAAATTCGCTTTTTATTAGAGAGCCTTTACAAGTCTTTCTGTATCGGATGCGATTACGAGCTCTTCGTTTGTAGGAATGAGGTAAACCTTAACCTTAGAGTCGGGTGTAGAAAGAAGGAGCGCTTCTGACTGGTGATGTCCCTTTGCGTTAACTTCCTTGTCAAGCTTAATGCCGAAGTTTTCAAGGTTAGAACAAGCTCTTTCACGAAGCTCGGGGTTGTTTTCGCCCATACCTGCTGTGAAGATTACAGCGTCAAGTCCGTCCATAGCTGCTGTGTATGAACCGATGTACTTCTTGATCTGGTATGCCAATGTTTCAGCGGCGATCTTTGCTCTCTTGTTGCCCTGAAGAATAGCAGCTTCGATATCACGGCTGTCGGATGAAATTCCGGAAAGACCGAGGAAACCGCACTTCTTGTTCATATAGTCGCTCATTTCGTCGGGTGTGAAGCCTTCGTGCTTCATAATATATGTTACGATTGCAGGGTCGATAGATCCGCAACGTGTTCCCATAAGAACGCCTGCCAAGGGAGTGAAGCCCATACTTGTATCAATACACTTGCCGCCCTTTACAGCAGAGATGGATGAGCCGTTACCGATATGGCAAGTAACGATCTTTGTTTCTTCAACGGGCTTATCAAGCAACTTTGCAGCTTCTGCAGCAACGTATCTGTGAGAAGTACCGTGTGCGCCGTAACGACGGATGTGGTGCTTTTCGTACATTTCGTAGGGAAGACCGTACATATACGCTTCTTCGGGCATTGTCTGGTGGAAAGCTGTGTCAAATACAAGAACCTGAGGCTTGCCGGGCATAGCTTCGAGACAACCCTGAATACCCATAATGTGAGCAGGTGTATGGAGAGGAGCGAGGTCGCGGCAGAGCTCAAGCTTTGCCAAAACTTCGTCTGTAAGAAGAACTGATTCGGAGAAGTATTCACCACCGTGAACTACTCTGTGTCCTACAGCTTCGATCTCATCCATAGACTTAATGCAGCCAACCTTTGCATCTGTAAGGTATCTAACAACTACAGAAGTAGCAACTGCGTGGTTGGGCATATCTATTTCTTCTGTGTACTTTTCACCATTGATCTTATGCTCAATCTTACCGTCAATACCGATTCTTTCGCAAATACCCTTTGCGAGAACATCATTTGTTGTTGTATCAAAAAGCTGATACTTAAGTGAGGAACTTCCTGCGTTTACAACGAGTACATTCATTTGTATAAACCTCCAAAAAAATTATGAAAAAGTATTTTATTATTCAACAACTTGTGTTATAATACTATATAACTGTTATATTGTACCTCATTTTACTGAAAAATGCAAGGACTTAATGTTATTTTTAACATAAAAAACACAAATTGGGAGGGAAAACACGCCGCTATGAAAATAACAGCCGTTATTTGCGAATACAATCCTTTTCATAAAGGGCATCTTTCCCAAATCGAATACATAAAAAAACAAGACAGCCTTGTCGTATGTATAATGAGCGGCGGATTCGTCCAAAGGGGCGAGCCTTCAATTTACAATAAATACAAAAGAGCAAAAGCATCCGTATTATCGGGCGCTGACTTAGTGCTCGAACTGCCTTATCCTTACTCCTGCTCGGCGGCTGAGCATTTCTGTAAGGCGGGTGTATCTATCGCGTCAAGTCTTAACTGCGTTGACGAATTATGCTTCGGAAGCGAGTCGGGAGATATTGAGTTCCTCTCGTCTGTCAGCGATAGACTAACGTCGGCTGAATTTTTATCCGCGCTAAAAGAAGCAAGAAAAGATAAATCTAACAAAGAAAAACCGTTCGCTTCGCTTCGTGATGAGGTTTATTTTGACCTCTACGGAGAAAAAATGCCCATCAAACCGAATGATATTTTAGGCATTGAGTACATAAACTCAATTAAGACGTTGAACAGCAATATTGTTCCCGTAACCTACAAAAGAGAAAAGGGCTTTTCGGCAACAAAATCGCGAGGTCTTATAAAGGACGAAAACGATTTTTCGATGATACCCGACGTATGCTCGGATATTTTTAAAGACAGTGATATATACAAACTCAAAAATATAGAGTCGGCAATACTGCATTTTTACAGAACGGTTGATATAGCCGAGCTTGAAAAATGCGAAAGTATGACCAACGGTATGGCAAGAAAGCTTATTGAATGTTCGAAAAAAACAACGAGCTTCGACGAATTTATCGAATCGCTTTCGGCAAAGACTTACACGAACGCAAGGATAAGAAGGGCTATACTTCACGGAATGACGGGAGTTCTTCCGGATATGCTGAAAGAAAGACCTTTATTTACTCAGGTTCTGGCTTGTAACGAGCGCGGCAGAAAAATAATCCGACAGGCGCAAAGAAATGGGGATATTGAAATTTTGACAAAGCCGTCGCATTACAAAAAGCTTAGTTGTGATGCAAAAAAACAGGCGGAATTTTGCATAAAATCCGACTCGCTTTTGACTTTAACGTGCGATAATCCCAAATCATACGACTTCTTTTTAAAACAGACTCCGTTTGTTTTAAATTCTGATATTACAAAATTAAATCAATAAAGGAGATAAACAGAAATGAAAGTTGAAACAATTGATTACAAAAGCTATGGCAGAGCTTTAAGAATTGCAAACGATAAGATCGAAGCTTACGTTACTCTCGACGTCGGCCCCCGTATTATTGGATTTAACGTTATCGGCGGCGAAAATATGATGTTTGTTGACGAAAAAGAAATCGGTACAGTTGACGTTTCTTCACGCTACGGCGAAGGCAAGGAATGGCGTACGTTCGGCGGTCACAGAATGTGGCTCAGCCCCGAGGACAGACCTATAACTTATTACCCCGACTGCGAACCTATCGAACACGAAGTAGTTAACGAAAACGGCAAGGCTGTTTGTACTTTTATCCCCCCCGTACAGAAGGTAAACGACGTTCAGCATAAGCTCGTTATCACTATGGAAGACGGCTCAACAAAGATGACCGTTGACCACTACCTCACAAACAAGGGCAGCGAGACCATCAGAAGAGGCATCTGGGGTATTACCGTAACAGATAAAGAGGGTATCGCGGTTGTTCGCCATCCCGAAAGAAATACTAACCTTTTGCCTAACAGACAGGTTGTTTTGTGGCCTTACACAAAGATGAACGACGACAGACTCCTTTTCGGTGAGGATTATATCGCAGTTCAGCAGGATCCCGATATGAATCAGGTTCCCGCAAAGATCGGTTACACAAACTACGAAGGCAAGATCTACTGCTTCAATCACGGTCAGGCTATGAATATTGAGTTCGAATCCGATTACGAAAAGGGAGAATATCCCGACTTTAACGTTTGCTGCGAAATCTACACAAACAGAAAGATCCTCGAAATCGAAAGCCTCGGTCACTTGCACGACGTAGAACCCGAGGGAACTATCAGCCACAGAGAAGTTTGGGAGGTTGTTCCTTGCGAATTCAAGCCCACTCTTAACGAAGCTGAAATCGATAAGGCTATGAAGTCGGTTTGGGGTTAAGACTTAGTTCGACTTGACATATCCCGCGTTTTGTAGTATCATATTACGTAATATGTTATTGATACGGTTATATTAAGGAGGCGGAAAGAATGAGCGAAGCTAAATACGTTGAAGGACAGAACCTCGTTTTCAGAGGCAAGCCGCTTTTGAGAGAGGGTAATACGTTCTGCTATGGAAGTATGTCCGATAAATACGTGTTGTTTATGATGGTTTTGAGCAACAAAAAGATAAAAGACGAAGATGGAAAAGATATTGAAATCCCCGATAAGATAATTTTGCAGGTGTTGAATACAGATGCGAAATTGCCCCCGCACGAAAGAGTTGTTAAGCAGTTTGAGCGTAACGGTCTTTTCGATGCTATGGATATCGGTCTTGTATGGCTCGACCGTCTTAACAAAGAAGAAAAATAATGTATTTTCACAAAAGCCCACTCGGGCTTTTGTTTTTTTGTGTTTTTAGGAGCACAGAATGTCAGGAGCTTTGCTCCCGAACCCACACAAGAGGCGCACTTTTGAAAAAGTGCCCTCTTGACTCCCTCAAAACTTTTAACCGAACAACCAGTCTTCCGCAAACAAAGGAGGGTTCCGAGGGAGGAAATCCCTCGGTCGTTTTAGGGGTAGGGGGGTATGGGGGAGGAGGAATCGAAACCCCCACTCGCGAACCCCCAAAACTTACTTCGTGCGTTTCGGGGAACCCCGTCACCCCCTTGTGCCTTCTTTGGTTACTTTCTTGACACGCAAGAAAGTAACATAAAAAAGAAAAAAGCATAAGATTTATACTAATTATAAATCTTTAATATATCTCTCCCTCAGTCAGCTTCGTGCCACCGTCTCGTTGCGACTCGGTCACGGCTCGGCTCTGACATCACACTGTGATGTCATTCACTCCCTCGCCGCCGCTTCGCTACCTCGTCAGATGGAGGTAAAAAAGATAGTTTCACCCCTGAAAAGTTTACATAAAATTTAACAATTTTTAGTGTAATTCTTCCAAAAAGACTTGATTTAGGACAAGATTTGGGATAAAATATATAGGATGGAAAAAATAATATATTTAAATAAACTAAGGAGTGTACATCATGGCATTAGTTACAACAAAAGAGATGTTTAAAAAAGCTTATGAAGGCGGCTACGCTATCGGTGCTTTTAACATCAACAATATGGAAATCGTTCAGGCTATCACAGAAGCTGCTCAGGAACTCAACTCTCCCGTAGTTCTTCAGGTTTCCGCAGGCGCAAGAAAGTACGCAAAGCACGAATACCTTATGGCTTTGGCAAACGCTGCTATCAAGGACACAGGTATTGATATCGCTCTCCACCTCGACCACGGCGCAGATTTTGAAATCTGTAAGGCTTGTATCGACGGCGGATTTACTTCAGTTATGATCGATGGTTCTCACCACTCTTTCGAAGACAACATCGCTGTTACAAAGAAGGTTGTTGAATACGCTCACGCACACGGTTGCGTTGTTGAAGGTGAGCTCGGAAGACTCGCAGGCGTTGAAGATGACGTAAACGTTTCTGCTGAAGATTCTTCTTACACTCGTCCCGAAGAAGTTGAAGAGTTCGTTACACGCACAGGCGTTGACTCTCTCGCTATCGCTATCGGAACTAGCCACGGCGCTTACAAGTTCACTCCCGATCAGTGCACAAGAAACGAAAACGGTATCCTCGTTCCCCCTCCGCTCCGCTTCGACATTCTCGAAGAAGTTGAAAAGAGACTTCCCGGATTCCCGATCGTTCTTCACGGCGCATCTTCAGTTTCTCAGGAAGCTGTTAAGGAAATCAACGAAAAGGGCGGTAAGATGCCCGACGCTATCGGTATTCCCGAAGAACAGCTCAGAAAGGCTGCAGGCATGGCTGTATGTAAGATCAACATCGACTCTGACATCAGACTTGCTATGACAGCAGGTATCCGTAGAGTATTTACAGAAAATCCTTCCGCTTTCGACCCCAGAGAATACCTCAAGGTTGGTAGAGAAGAAGTTCGCAAGATGGTTGCTCATAAGATCGTAAACGTTCTCGGTTCAAACGGCAAAATGTAATTTGTTCCGATTGCGGATGCGTGGTTTATGATCTATACCGAAAATTATAGAATAAGCAGTCACGACTGCGATTTTAACGGTATCGCAAGACCCTCTGCAATTTTGCGTTATATGCACGAGACCTCAAACTTGCAGCTTAAGGAGTACGGCCCGTCGAACGATGATTTAAGAAAAGACGGCAAGGCTTTTATTCTCAGCAAGATCAATCTCAGCTTTTATAAGGCGCTTCGCGCGTTTGATAATATCAGCGTGGAAACGTGGGCTTGTGAAAGCAAGGGAGTAAGCTTCTACAGATGCACGAGAGTGCTTATGGGCGATGATCTTGTTGCTGAAATGGTTGGCGTATTTGCTTTGGTTGACATAGAAAGCAGAAGCTTTTGCAGGGTTTCGGATATTAAATTCGGTTTCGAGGAAGAGCCGACAATGCTTGAGCTTGACCTTCCCGCAAGATTTAAGATTCCGAGCGAGGTTGATTTAGCTTTGCAGGGCGAATATACCGTTAGTTATAGCGACACCGACGAAAATATGCACATGAACAATACGAATTATCTCGATTTGTTCTGTAATTTCCTTCCCGATAATAAGAATAACCGTGTTATTACGGCGGTTATTAACTATCAGGCTGAGGCTCCTATCGGAAAAACAGTTAAGATCTATCGCGGCGAGGACGATGACGTGTATTATTTCAGAACGGTACGCGAGGACGGATTGGTTAATTCCGAATCGCGTATTATGATGGACTTAATATGATAAAAATTATACCGTTGCATTAAGTTGCAACGGTATTTTTTTGCGCCAAAAAGACTAAAAATCAAGCCTGCACAGAATAAGACCTCCATCTGAGGAGGGCTTAAGATAGATTTGCACCAACACGGGCGGATATTGAATCCGCCCCTACAAAATTAGGATTTATTATTTTCAAAATATTATTATAAAACGGGGCGTCGAGGACGTCGCCCCCTACCATTATCAATATTGTCTCATAAAACAACAAATCTTTCGCAAACAATAGGGGTGCAAATAGGATAATCCTCAACCCACACAATATATCTTCCACAGACCAAGGAGGGTTCCGAGGGAGGAAATCCCTCGGTCGTTTTAGGGGTAGGGGGTTATGGGGGTGGGGGAATCGAAACCCTCACCCCCGTATGCCTTCTTTGGTTACTTTCTTGGCACGCAAGAAAGTAACATAAAAAAAGAAAAGATTATATTATTTAGCTAAATAATATCTCTCCCTCCGTCACACTTCGTGTGCCACCGTCTCGTTGCGACTCGGTCACGGCTCGGCTCTGACATCACACCGTGATGTCATTCACTCCCTCGCCGCCGCTTCGCTACCTCGTCAGATGGAGGTAAAAATTAGATTCGCACCATTACGGGATTAGAATTTATTGCTTTAAAATATCTTTACATTTTTTTATTAGTATGTTATACTAAAATAAGAGATAATATATTCAAAAAACGAGGTGTTGCAAATGGATAATAACGTATGTGACAGCAAGGAAGTCGCTTTTATTTGCGATGAGATGAAAAGAATTTTTGACGTAGAGCTCCTCGTGGTTTTTGGCGTTAAACGCAGAGAAAAGGATAACGCCGTTACTGACCTCGACGTGTGCGTTGTTTGCGAACACGACAACAAGAATGAGTGGATAAAAAAAGCTTATCTTGAAATCGACAGCGAGATTCCCTTTGATATTTCTCTGTACACACCTTCTGAGTGGAAATGCTTGATACAGAAATCCGAGAGCTTTGCCTCCAGAATCTTGCGAAAGGGGTGTGTAGTTTATGGCAAGACGGAAATCAACTGACAGCAAGATCTATACCGATTGGATGGTCTATGCCGAAAACGACCTCAGAGCCGCATCGCTGTTACGCAAGAGTCCTCACACTCTGCTTTTGTCGGCTTTCCATTCGCATCAGGCAATCGAAAAGACGATTAAGGCTTTTATGCTGTCAAACAAGGGTTATGCCCCCGATGGACACAACATAATCTTTCTTTGCAAGATGGCTTCAAGAATAAACGAGGGATTTCTCGACTGGATAGACGAGTGCGTTGCTCTCAACAACTACTACGTTCAAACGAGATATCCGCCCGACTTTCCGCTTGAAATAGACAAGGCAACAGCAAAAAAGCTTTCGGTTATGGCGCAGAATCTATATAAGTTTACGCTTCACGAGCTGGCTAAATTCGAATGATTTTTGTTATAAATTAAACGCGAAAAATATATAACTATATAAACAATATTACTAAACATAAAGGAAAATAAGAAAATGAAAATTGAACTTATGAAAGAACACATTTTGCAGGGTAATTTGGACGAAAAGTTTGCCGAGCTTTACGGCAGAGACCAGATCGAAAGCCAGAAGGCAAGATATATTAAGGCGCTCGACGGTTACGTTGCAGAATACGGAAACAGCGAAAACATTCAGATCTATTCAGTTTCCGGCAGAAGCGAAATTTCCGGTAACCACACTGACCACAACAACGGTAAGGTTATTGCAGCGGCTATCAACCTTGACGTTATCGCTATCGTTACTCCCAGAAACGACGGAATCATTAACATAAAGAGCGAAGGCTTCCCCAAGGATACGGTAAACGTAGCTGAAACCAAGCCTTGCGAATGCCACTATTTCTCATCTTACGCGCTCATCACAGGTATGTGCGACGGCTTCGAAAGCCGCGGATACAAGGTTGGCGGTTTTGACGCTTACACAACAAGTAACGTATTTAAGGGCTCGGGACTTTCTTCTTCCGCTGCATTTGAAGTTATGGTTGGTAACATTCTTAACCACATCTACAACGACGGTAAGGTTGACAATGTTGAGATCGCGAAAATTGCTCAGTTTGCTGAAAACGTTCACTTCGGTAAGAAGAGCGGACTTATGGACCAGATGGCTTGCGCTGTCGGCGGCTTTATCAATATCGACTTCAAGGATACAGCTAACCCCGTTATTAAGAAGATCGACTTCGACCTTAACAAGTACGGTTATTACCTCTACATAGTAAATACAGGCGGCAACCACGCTGACCTCAACGATGATTATTCTTCCGTACCCGAAGAAATGAAGGCTGTTGCAAAGCTTCTCGGACATGAGGTTTTGAGAGAGGTTAAGTATTCCGATATTATCGAAAATGCGGCTATGCTCCGCGAAAAGACAGGAGACAGAGCTATTCTCCGCGCTATTCACTATATCAACGAAAACGAAAGAGTTGAAAAGCAGGTTAAGGCTCTCGAAAACGGCGACCTCGACGCATTCTTTGCAGGCGTTATTTCCTCGGGAATGTCAAGCTTCCGCTTCTTGCAGAACGTTTACACAGTTAAGAACGTAAGCGAACAGGGTCTCTCATTGGCTCTCGCAATCGCAGAACAGCTCCTCGCAGGCAAAAAGGCGGCTTGGCGTGTTCACGGCGGCGGCTTTGCAGGTACAATTCAGGCATTCGTTCCCGAATGTGAGTCCGAAAACTTTAAGAAGGAAATCGAAAAGGTGTTCGGAGAAGGCAACTGCATAGCACTCAGAGTCAGAAACGACGGCGCTATAAGGGTTATCTAAGATGCCGAAAAACAAAAAAAGAAGAAAAAGAAATCACTCGGAAGAAAAGGCTGATTACGGCTTAAAAAAGGCGGCTAAACAGTTTAACTGGCGCCTTGCCGGAAGACTTTTGCTGAACTTTACCATTGTTTTTTGTGTATATCTTCTTGCGCTTAACTATGCAGAAAGACAGAGAAGTCCAATGTTGCAGGAAATTATTCTTGCGGTATTTTACGGAGTGACTACAATTTTGGCTTGCGTTTTCGTTATCCTCAACAGAGGTGTATCAAACGATATCCCAACCAAAGAACAGCTCCGCGATGACTGACGATGCAAAAAAGGAAGCGTTTATTAAAAAATATACCGAAAGCAAGGCAAAGGCGAAAAAAATTCTTCCTTGGTTGATTCCGATGATCTTTACTATACTTTTTGATACGATATATCTCTTGTATTTTGTTAAATAAATCTATTCAGGGATAATTTAGTAATAATGAATAATAACTTCCGTGTTACCGCTCTTGCCGCAAGCTCGAGCGGTAACTCATATCATATTAAACATAATAATACCGAGATTTTGGTTGACGTCGGCATATCGGCAAAATGCGTTTGCGACAGACTACGCGAGCTCGGTACGGATATTACGAATATAGACGCAATTTTTATTACGCACGAGCATATCGACCACGTGAAAGGTCTGTCGGTGCTGTCTAATAAATACGATATTCCGATACATATGACGTCCCGCTCGGCTGAGGAATTTTTGAGAAAGAACCCCAAGGCTATGAATATTACACCGCACGAGCTTCGCTTTGAATGCGAAGTTGGCAGTGTTAAGGCGAAATCATTCTTTTCTTCACATGATAGCTGTGAGTGCGTTGGATATACTTTTGAGGCAGACGGGTATAAGTTCGGTCTTGCTACCGACCTCGGATACGTGGATAGGGAAGCCATCGAGGCTCTTGTTGGGTGCAATAGTGTGGTGCTTGAGTCGAATTATGACGAGAAAAAGCTTATATGCGGCTCATATCCCGAGCATTTGAAGGATAGGATCCGTTCGAATACGGGGCATTTGTCAAATTATGACTGCGCGGCGTTTGCAAGATACCTCGCGGAAAACGGCACGAAATTTTTTATGCTCGGTCACTTGAGCGAGGAAAATAATACGCCCGAGATAGCGTATAATATTACGTCAAGGGCTCTGGCTGGTTTTGACGGCGTTGTTATAAAAGTTGCAAGTAAAAACAGCCTTACGTATTTTATATGATTTTTTAGCGGCATTGATTTGCCGCTTTTTGTTTTGCAGTGATTTTTACGGGCGACCAATGGTCGCCCCTACAAAATAAAGAGCACAGAATGTCAGGAGCTTCGCTCCCGAACCCACACAAAAGGGGCTTTTTGAAAAAAGCCCCTCTTGACACCGCAAAAACTTTAAATAAAATTTTTCTTTATTTAAGATAATATTTATTCTTTGATTGTAATTGTCGTTATTTTGTTGTAAAATAGAATATATTTTATCTGTGAGGGTGATATTATGAAAAGGCTCAATCCTTTTGAAAATTCGGATACGAATAAGCGTTACTATACCTACGATTGCTATTTAAAGCGCCGTTTCGGCAAGAAATGCGTTAAAATTGCGCTCGACGGCGGCTTTACTTGCCCAAATATCGACGGCAAGATTTCGTTTGGCGGCTGTATATATTGCTCCGAAAAGGGTAGCGGTGACCACACTCCACCCTGCAACATTCCTCTTGCCGCGCAGTTCGAAATCGGTAAGCAAATAATCGGCAACAAATGGACGGACGTTTTCTATATCCCCTATTTTCAGGCGCACACCAACACGTACGCACCCCTCTCTATATTAAAGGAAAAATTTGAGGAAGCTTTGACGCTCGATAACACCGTCGGGCTGAGTATATCAACACGCCCTGACTGCCTTGACGATGACGTTGTTGAATATTTACGCGAGCTGTCTACCCGAACCTATTTAACTGTTGAGCTTGGGCTTCAGAGCGCGAATGATAAAACGTTAAAGCTTATAAACAGAGGCCACACGTTCGCGCAATTTCTTGAAGGGTACGAAAAGCTGCGCGGCATCAACACCTGTATTCACATAATAAACGGACTCCCCGGAGAAACTTATGACGATATGATGTTCACCGCAAGGGAAGTGGCAAAATTATCCCCTCATGCGCTCAAGATACACTTGCTTTACGTATTGAAAAACACCCCTCTTGCCGTTATGTACGAAAGGGGCGATTTTAAAACCCTCGAACGCGACGAATACGTTAAGCTCGTTTGCGATCAGCTCGAAATTATGCCCAAGGACGTCGTTATCGAAAGGGTTACCGGCGACGGCGTTAAGGACGATCTTATTTCTCCTCTCTGGAGCATCAAGAAAACCATCGTTACAAACGAAATCGACAAAGAGTTTGTAAAAAGGAACTCTTTCCAGGGTTTTTTGTGCTAATTACATAAAATCGCTTTTTAGATTTTTACGTTTTCGCACCCATTAAGTTTTCTCATACTACTTGCACATATGATATTTTTGGTGTATAATAAATAAAAGACGGCAGTCTTTTCCGAAATATTTGTACATTTTTCATAACTTTATATGATAAAGGAGATACTTGACATGGGAAAAGTTCTTACACAAGACATCAGAAATATTGTTCTTTTAGGCCACGGCGGTTGCGGTAAAACGTCTATCGCTGAGGCTGCATTATATTTGACAAAGGCAACAGACAGACTCGGAAAGCCTTCCGAAGGAAACACAGTTTGCGACTACGATCCCGAAGAAATTAAGAGAGGCTTTTCGCTCTCTGCCGCTATGGCGCCTGTTACTTGGAATAACACTAAGATCAACTTTATAGATACACCCGGATATCTCGACTTCGAGGGCGAGGTCGTTCAGGCGATAAGAGTTGCCGACAGCGCACTTATATCAGTTGACGCGCGCGGCGGCGTTGAAGTAGGTACTAAGCTTGCTTGGGAAAACGCTACCGATATGGATATCCCGAAGGCGTTCTTTATAAATAAATTCGACGATAAGGAAGCAAATTTTGAAAGAATATTCGACGAGCTTCGCGAAAACTTCGGTCTTTCGGTTTGTCCTCTTTATATACCTACAAGCACGGGAAGCACAAGCTTTGTAAACCTTATTACAATGAAGCAGAGAAACTTTGCGCCCGACGGTACCTTCTCCGATAGCGCAATCGACTCCGACGCTATGGCACTTGCTGAAAAATACCGCGAATCGTTCCTTGAATCCATCGCCGAAACAAGCGACGAGCTTATGGAAAAATACTTCGCAGGTGAGGAAATCACAAAAGAAGAAGCTTCTAACGCTCTTAAGGTTGGCTTTATAAACGGAACTATCGCTCCCGTTATCTGCGGTAGCGCAGTTAAGCTCTGGGGTATTGCATCACTTCTCGAGATCGCGGCTGACTCGTTCCCGACTTACACAAGCCACAAGTGCGAGCACGCTATTGAAAACGGCGAGATTAAGGAAGTTGAGATTGACCCCAACGGAACTACAAGCATATTCGTATTTAAGACTATATCCGACCCGTTCGTTGGAAAGATGTCATTCTTTAAGGTTATGAACGGCGAGCTTCGCAACGATATGACGCTCAAGAATCTCCAGACCGAAAACTCCGAAAAGTTTGCTCACTTCTACGTTATGAGAGGTAAGAAGCAGACCGAAGTTGATACGCTTTGCTGCGGTGATATCGGTATGATTCCGAAGCTTGCAAATACCAATACTAACGATACTCTTACAACAGGAAACGCGCTCCCTTACGCGCCCACAGTTTACCCCGAATCAGTATTTACCATGGCTGTTTCTCCTAAGGCTAAGGGCGACGAGGATAAGATTTCCCAGGGAATAAACAAGCTTCTCGAAGAAGATAATACCTTGAGATATGAAAACAACACAGAGCTTAAGCAGATTTTGATTTCGGGTCTCGGCGATATTCACCTTGACGTTGTAATTTCAAAGCTTAAGACAAGATATAATACGGCTGTTGAGATGTCAAAGCCGAAGATCGCTTACAGAGAAACGATCAAGAAAAAGGTTCAGGTTGAAGGTAAGCACAAGAAACAGTCGGGCGGTAGTGGTCAGTACGGCCACGTTAAGATCACGTTTGCGCCCGGTGATGATATCGGACTTACGTTTACTCAGAGCGTTGTCGGCGGTAGCGTTCCGAAGAACTACTATCCCGCAGTTGAAAAGGGTCTTACCGAAGCTATGCAGAAGGGTGTTCTTGCAGGATTCCCCGTTGTAAACCTTGCCGCTGACCTGTTTGACGGCTCATATCACCCCGTTGACTCGAACGAAATTTCATTTAAGCTTGCGGCTATCCTCGCTTATAAGGCAGGTCTTGCTCAGGCTCAGCCCGTTATTCTCGAGCCCGTTGGTCTTTTGAAGGTTACTATCCCGACCGATTTGATGGGTGACGTTATCGGTGATATAAATAAGAGACGCGGCAGAATTTTGGGTATGAATGCGGCTGAAAATAAGAAGGGCTATTCAATCGTAGAAGCCGAGGTTCCGAAGTCGGAAATGCTTGATTACGCGATCATTATGAGAGCTATTTCAGGCGGTCTTGGCAGATATACGTTCGAATTTGCAAGATACGAAGAGGTTCCCGGAAACGTTTCGCAGAAGATTATCGAACTCGCTCAAAAGGCTGAATGATTTAAAAAGACGGAGATTTTTCTCCGTCTTTTTTATTTTTTTCGGGCGTTTACAAAACACACCTACAAACAGGTAATATTATATTATCGTAGGGGGCGACGAGGACGTCGCCCCGTATAAGCATAAGACATAAACCGATTATAAATCCACAACCGAGCTCTCCTCCCGTCACTCCGCATCCGCTTCGCTACCTCACAGATGAGGGCTAAAGATAGATTTGCACCAACACGGGCGGATATTGAATCCGCCCCTACAAATTTAAAATTTATTATTTTCGAAACATTATTATAAATCGGGGCGTCGAGGCAGGGCTTCCCCAAAACGCACGAAGTAAGTTTTGGGGGTTCTCGTGAACGTCGCCCCCTACAAATTCCAATATCGTTTCATAAAACAATAAATCTTCCGCAAACACGGGGGAAACCGGAGGGGGTGTC
>SVRB01000030.1 GCA_015065045.1 Oscillospiraceae bacterium
CAAATACGGTATGCTCGGCGGCATTCTCCGTACACCTAACTATTGGAAGCAGGAAAGAATTGCTCACGAAAGAGCAATGGAGCTTCTCAGTATATTCGATATGGAATCTTTGGCAAACCATAAGGCTGGTTCACTTCCCTACGGCGCACAGAGACGTCTCGAAATCGTAAGAGCTCTCGGTACTAACCCCAGTCTTTTGCTCCTCGACGAACCCGCGGCAGGTATGAACCCCTCGGAAACTGTTGAGCTTATGGAAAACATAATCAAGATTCGCGATACGTTCAAGATTGCTGTTTTGCTTATCGAGCACGATATGAATCTTGTTATGGGTATCTGCGAGGGTATCTGCGTGCTTAACTTCGGTAAGGTTATCGCAAAAGGAAGCCCCGCTGATATTCAGTCAAACCCCGTTGTTATCGAGGCTTACCTCGGTAAAAAGAAGGAGGGCTAAACTATGTCACAGATTCTCAAGGTCGATAATATAAACGTTTACTACGGCGCTATACACGCTATTAAGGGTGTTTCGCTTGAAGTAAACGAGGGCGAAATAGTTACCCTCATCGGTTCAAACGGCGCTGGTAAATCTACAACCCTTAAAGCTATTTCAAACCTTCTCCATACAAAGACGGGCAGCATTGAGTTTAACGGCGAAAAGTTGGCTCACGTTCCCCCTCATAAGATCGTCAAAATGGGATTAGCTCACGTTCCCGAAGGTAGAAGAATATTCCTTCAGATGTCAGTTCAGGAAAATCTTGAAATGGGCGCGTATACACAAAGCGGTAAGTTCTTCAACGAAGATATCGAAATGGTGTATGAACAGTTCCCCCGTTTGAAAGAACGTAGAAAACAGATCGCAGGAACACTTTCCGGCGGTGAACAGCAAATGTTGGCTATGGGTAGAGCTCTTATGAGCCGTCCTAAGCTCCTTATGCTTGACGAGCCCTCAATGGGTCTCGCACCTATTCTTGTTGAACAGATCTTCGATATTATCAAGGAGCTTCACAAGAAAGGTACAACAATACTCCTCGTTGAACAGAACGCGCAGATGGCACTCTCAGTAGCCGATAGAGCGTACGTTATGGAAACGGGTAGAATTACCCTTTCAGGTACAGGAAAGGAACTCGCAACAAGCGACTCCGTTATTAAGGCTTACCTCGGTGGCTGATAACGGTTAAAACTCAAAACATAAGACCATTATAATAAATGAGAAAATAAAACACCTAAGACGTAAAAATCTTGGGTGTTTTGTTTTGTGCATAATAAAACGATCCTCTACAAAATTAAACATTATTGCATTACCGTAGGGGACGGCGTCACGCCACCTTCTCTCAACAGAGAAGGCGCAGAGTATAGTTTTTACTGCTTGATTTATAACAATCTACATACAACGAATTAAATATTTACAATAAGCATGCACTGATTTTGAACCTTCTCCGGTGGGAGAAGGTGGCACACCGCATACAGATATTGTTTTATAATATAATGAAATGCGGTGTGTCGGATGAGTTCGTCTACTAAATATAGGATTTTAACCAATTATAATTTTTTACCATAACGGGCGACCAATGGTCGCCCCTACAAGATTAGGTTTTATTGTCTCTACAAAAACAAAAAACCATCGAAGACTTTTACATCTTCGATGGTTTTTATTTTATTCACTAATTATTAGTTCAATGAATCATTCTCCCCAGGCATTTCAGGATCGCTCATAGTGATAATATCTTTTTCTGAGAACTTAATTACTTCGATAATAGGTTCTTCAAAATTCATTTTATTCATTATATTTCTCCTCCTATTCTATAATTAAGATCTTGTCAATTCCACAGCTGCCATGTAGTAGTCGTACATTGCACGAACAACTGCTTTATCAGCATCTGTAACGTTTGCGCTCTGGCTATTGTCTATAGCATAGAGGTAGTTCATTACGCTGTAGTTAATTACAATACCGTCAACGTTTACAGTAGGCTGTGTATTGTACTCAGTAGGATCCTGACCTTCTGTCTGATAGTAATACATACTACCACTCTTTACAAGGCCCAATGCTTCCATTTCATTAGCTGTCAATGCTGTATTAGCAGTGAAGTAATGTCTGATTACAGTCTGGTTGAACAATACGATTGTTGTCTTTTCATATGTAAGCTTTGTTGATGAACCTGTCTTAGATGCTGTCTGAGCAGGTGCTGCTACAGCACTTGATATAACGCCCTTGAATTCTTCGGGAACGTTTGCGTTTGCCAAATCTTCATCAGCTACTTCAGAATCAAACTTCTTCTGTGCCATTGCACCGTAGTTAAGAGTTGCGTATACAACTTCAGCAAATTCTGCGTTTGCCGAATCAGCTAACATCTGTTCAGCATATCCTGCAAATGTTGTAGAAACTGCATCGCACTTATATTCTTCGCTGCCTTCTCCAACAACAAACTGAACACTAACTCTTTCTGTCATTTCTGTAGCATACAACTCAGCAGAAACTGTGATCTTATCATTTACAATATCAGAAGCTGCTACTTCTACTACTTCTTCAACTCTGTCGCCTATTGTTAATTTATAGGAAACGGGTTTGCCTTCAGCCAATGCTGTATCAGCTGCTTCAGTTACGTCGAATGTGAAGTTAAGAACTACGTTTTCATCAAGTGTAGCGTTAACCTGATCGATCATAACATAGGGGTTTGTCTTAATAATTTCAGAAAATCCTGCTGTATTCAAAGTTGTTACGCTATCCTGATCATATGTAAGAGTTGATTTTGGGTGTGCCCAAGGCTTGTTAGCGCCAACCTGTTGATCGTAGTATACAGTTCCAACTTCCGCACCGCGAGCAATATTAACATACAAGTGGAATTTATATTCGTCATTTTCCTTTGTGTCGTCGATACCCTTTCCGGAGAATCCATAAATTGTACCAACAGTACCATCATTAACGTTAATCGTTACGTTTCCTGAAACCCAACCATATCTTCTTGCATTTGCTCTTGTTGCGCCCTGGCCGTGAATAGATGCAACGTTTGCAGTACCGCCAACAGTAATTGTAGAATTACCAATCAACTTACCTTGCTGATTATTAGTACCACCCAAACTATGTCCTGCACCGTAAAGACCTCTCCAATTACCTGAGTTTACTGTAATAGTAGGGTTACCAGAACGGTCAGAATATGCGTGTCCGGCAAAAATATTGGGATACAAGCTACCTGCTGTTTCATCAGATTTTTCTGATGTTACTGTAACTGTATCAGTAACAGTAAAGTTTCTTCCGTTTGCAAAGAAGCTAAAGCCTTCCTCGTAAGAAGCATTTTTAGAACCGTCATTGTATATGTACTTTACGCTAAGATCATCAAACTTAACATGTGCATCAGTGTTCATTGAGCAAATTACAACTGTTGAATGCCATACTGAATGGTCCAAAACAAGCTTTGCACCGGAATTTGCATAATTTACACCGTCATAAGTTGTTGTAATAGTAAGATTTTTGTATGTGCAAGCACCTAAATCGAAATCTCCACGGTCATTTACACCAACCTGGCTTGCAACATCAATAGCAACCTCGTCAAGCAAAACAATTACGCCATTTGTAGTACCGTTAAGAGCAACAATCGCCTTGTAAAGAGGGTTAAGCTTATAAATGCTAGTAATACCTGTTACTTTTGTTGCACCTTTACCTCTATAGCCGTTTATCTGATCAACAGCTTCGGCATAGGTCTTTCCTGCTGTAATTACTTTTGATCCTAAATTAGAACCACCAGTTGTAGTTACAGTTACATCACTTTCGACTGTGCCGGGACCTATAACTGTAGCACCTTCAGGCGCTCTTTGTCTTCCTGCTTCTGTAGAGTAAACGTAGATAACAGTCTGTTCGCCTTCATCAGCAGAAGCAAACACTACTGCGCATGATACGATTACCGCAACAAGCAATAATGCAGGTACAAGAAATTTTGCAAATTTTCTCATAAAAATTCTCCTTATTATTATATTATATTTTTTGTGTATCTATAAGTAGAGACAAGTATACACTATACACATATAATACCATATCTATTCACATTTTGTCAATATCAAAATTCACATATTATTTCTCATTTTTTTAATCAATTTTAACAAATGAAACTACCATATATTATGTCATTTTGTCATTTCGGCGTATGTTTGTTACTGTAACACACAAATCAGCTTATTTACAACAATTTTCCCTTTAATATTCACACAAAAATTATGAACAAAACCAAAGCTTTCTCCGGTAGGAGAAAATGGTAGACGTAGACTAACAGATGAGGTATAGGACACGAAGTATCCGTTTTTCCTAATTGTTTTTTCATTAAAACGCCATCTGCGACGGCTAACCTCATCAGTCCTTCGGACAGCTTCTCCTCGAGGAGAAGCCTTACACTAATACGGAGCATTAAAGTAGGGATCCCTACCGACAAAGTCTCTTTATAAGCCCTCCCCTGCGGGAGTTATATTTTTACAAACAAAAAAAAGAAACCTTCTTGCGAAAGTTTCTTTTTTATTGTAAAGCGTTATATTACTTAAGGTTAGCTTCGAGAGTTGCAAGTTCTGCCTTGAGTTCTGCAGGAACTGTGTCACCGATCTTAGCATAGAATTCCTTAATGCCGGCAATTTCTTCGCTCCAAACAGCCTTGTCAACATTAAGAAGCTCTTTTACAACGTCGATATCGATGTCGAGACCTTCGATGTTGATGTCTTCTGCCTTCGGAACGTAACCGATTGCAGTTTCAACAGCGTCTACCTTACCTTCGCAACGAGCGAGGATCCAGAGAAGAACACGCATATTGTCACCGAATCCGGGCCAAATGAAGTTGCCTTCATCGTCTGTACGGAACCAGTTAACGTTGAAGATAAGGGGCTTGTTTGTAATCTTTGTGCCCATTTCGATCCAGTGCTTGAAGTAGTCACCCATGTTGTAACCTGTAAAGGGAAGCATAGCCATGGGGTCACGACGTACTACGCCAACAGCGCCTGCTGCAGCTGCTGTTGTTTCGGAAGCCATGATAGAACCAACAAATACACCATTGTTCCAGTCGCGTGACTGATATACAAGGGGAGCTGTCTTTGCACGTCTACCACCGAATACGATAGCGGAGATCGGAACGCCTGCGGGATTGCTGAATTCAGAAGAAATGCAGGGGCAGTTGATTGCCATAGAAGTAAATCTGGAGTTGGGGTGAGCACCACAAGTTGACTTATCCTTCTTGTCGAACTTAGTGTAATCCCACTTGTTACCCTTCCAGTCAATAGCATTTGCAGGAGGATTCTTGTCGAGACCTTCCCACCATACTGTGTTATCATCGAGGTTGTGAACAACGTTTGTGAAGATTGTTTCACGCATTGTTGTCTTAAGAGCATTGGGGTTAGACTTGTCGTTTGTACCGGGAGCAACGCCGAAGAATCCGTTTTCGGGGTTAACTGCCCAAAGTCTGCCGTCAGCACCAACACGGAGCCAAGCAATATCGTCACCTACGCACCATACCTTGTAACCCTTTTCGCGATAAATTTCGGGGGGAATAAGCATAGCGAGGTTTGTCTTACCACATGCAGAGGGGAATGCAGCTGAAATATACTTGATTTCGCCATTGGGGAATTCAATACCGAGAATAAGCATATGTTCTGCCATCCAGCCTTCTTTTCTTCCGAGGTAAGATGCGATACGGAGTGCGAAGCACTTCTTACCGAGAAGAACGTTACCGCCGTAACCTGAGTTGATGGACCAGATTGTGTTGTCCTGAGGGAAGTGAACGATGTATCTGTTTTCTTCATCGAGGTCTGCTCTTGCATGGAGACCCTTGATAAAGCCTGCTTCATCATCGGGAAGAGCTTCGAGAACTGTCTTTCCAACTCTTGTCATGATAAGCATATTGAGTACAACGTAGATAGAGTCTGTAAGCTCGATACCGATCTTAGCAAAGTCAGAACCTACAACACCCATTGAATAAGGGATAACGTACATTGTTCTGCCCTTGTATGATCCGCGATAGAGCTTTGTAAGCTTTTCATACATTTCAGCGGGAGCCATCCAGTTGTTGAGGGGTCCTGCTTCTTCTTTTGTTTCTGTACAAATAAATGTACGGTTTTCTACACGAGCAACGTCATTGATTGCTGTGCGGTGCAAATAGCAACCGGGGAGCTTGTCCTGATTAAGCTTGATAATTTCAGATGTTGAGCAAGCTTCTTCGCGAAGTGCCTCTCTCTGTTCGTCTGAACCGTCGATCCATACGATCTTGTCAGGGCAAGTAAGCTCTGCCATTTCGTTAATCCATTGGTTTACATACTTGTTGGTTGTCATTTGGTTTTGCCTCCAGTTTATAATATAAATTTTTTTATTTTTTCGCTTTTTATATAAAAAGGAATGTATTTATTCCTCTTTTTGCGCTTTTTTTATTATATCGGACAATCTTGCAAATTCCGATATACCGAGCTTTTCTCCGCGAACGTTTTCGTCAAGTTCCGCCTCAGCAACAGCCTTGATTATAAGCTCCTTGCTAAGTCCAATCTTGCCCGACAATGCGTTCACCAAAGTCTTTCTTCTTTGTTCAAATGCCGCCTTGATAACCCTGAAGAACAGCTTTTCGTCTTCCACCTTAACGGGCGGCTCATCATAAACGGTTATTTGAATTACAGCCGAGTCAACCTTAGGTGCCGGCATAAAGTTACCCGCGCTTACGTTGAACAGCTTCTTTACTTTTCCATAATAGCTTACGGACGCCGTAACAGCTCCGTAATCCCCTTCCTTCGAGTCGGAGCAAAGTCGGTCAGCGACCTCTTTTTGCACCATAAACGTCATCTTCTTAAAAGGAAGTCTGCTTTCAAGAAGGAGCATCAATATAGGTGTAGTTATATAATACGGAAGATTCGCGCAAACATACACGTCTCCGCCTACAAACTTTTCTTCAAACAGCTTTTTTATGTCTGTTTTCATTATATCCGAGTTTATTACCTCAACGTTGTCAAAATCCGCCAAGGTCTCTTCCAATACCGGAATAAGTCCCGTATCTATCTCAACTGCCACCACTTTTTTAGCCACAGAACACAGTTCTCTCGTCAAGGTTCCGATTCCGGGACCTATCTCAAGAACGTAGTCGTTTTCGGTAGCACCGCACTCATCAGCTATTCGAATCGGCACGTCTTCGTTTATAAGAAAATTTTGTCCAAACTTCTTCTGAAACTTAATTCCGTGCTTTTCCATCAAAGCCTTTACAGTACCGATATTCGTAAGCTTCATTCCGTTTTTCCTCTTGACAAAGTTATTTGCGTGTGATATAATTTCAAGCGGTTTGCCGATGTAGCACAGTGGTAGTGCAGCTGATTCGTAATCAGCAGGTCGTGGGTTCAATCCCCACCATCGGCTCCATTTTTTTATTTATTTTGCTTTTTTCTGATATCGAGCCTTATTATCGCCGTTATTATCGACGTCATTACAAATAGCTCGGTAAGCACACCCGCTGTCGACTTAGACGCCAAATTATATACTATCCACAAAGGCGAGCTCGGAAGTGATATGATCCTGACGAGGTTCGCTTTTTCTATTCCCCAAGATATTGTCGTAAGCACCATTCCCGCCATAGGCAAAAGGCTCAAATACCCTTCCCAAGTAAACCCTACGGCTATTATGCACACAACCGAGAAGAACAAAATCCAAAGATTACTTCTTCCCCATTTCTTGTCCTTGTTTGCAAAAACAACAGACCTTATCGCAGCTATAAGATTAAGCAACGCGCCTGTATATGCTCCAAGCATCAAAAAATGAATCGTAAAGAAAGAACAGCTCACTATTTGCACCGTTACTATCTTCTTTTGGGTCTTCATCTGGTATGCTGTCATAGCGCCTATCAGCCCTAAAAAACCAATAAGCTGAGCTGCTATATCGTATGCACTATCGACCATACCAAACCAGTTCTCCATAAAATAACCCCATACTAATCCATAATCATATACATATTACCATATTTATCTTTTATTGTCAACGAATAACACGCCATTTTCTAACTTTTTTCATTTTCTTTACATATTATATTTCTTGACTTTTCACCTTGTCCTACTTATAATGTAATTATCCTGACAAGAAAGGGGTGTAATCATATGACGCTTAAACAAAATTATCAAATTCTGCTCGAAAAACAGCTTGATGAAATAAGCAAACAAGACATCAAACCAACTCTGTTGCTCCATGCTTGCTGTGCACCGTGCTCGAGTTACGTTTTGGAATATCTTAACGAACATTTTGATATTACCATTTACTTCTACAACCCCAACATCTCACCAAAAGAAGAGTATGATTTCAGAGCAAACGAGCTCATAAGACTTATAAACGAAATGCCCCTAAAAAACAAGGTCAAAATTATAATTCCCGAATACGATTCCCTTCCGTTTGACACGTTGGCAAAAGGCAAAGAAGCTGACGCAGAGAGAGGAAACCGTTGTACCGAATGTTATAAACTAAGACTCAAAAAAACGTTGGAATTTGCAGAAAAAATACACTTCGATTACTTTACAACAACACTCTCAATAAGCCCGTACAAAGATGCTGAAAGGCTTAACAATATCGGGCTTAATATTTCGCAAAACAGCAACGTTATGTGGCTTTACTCCGATTTTAAAAAGAAAAACGGATACAAACGCTCAATCGAATTATCAAACGAATATGATCTATACAGACAAAACTACTGCGGCTGTGTATATTCAAAACCAAAAGAAATTTAATAAACAAAAAAATGCTCTCTGTTTTCAGAGAGCATTTTTATTATGCAAAATAGTTTAATTATTTAGCTGCCTTTTTCTTCTTCAAAACAACTACTACAACTACTGCTGCGATTGCAACAACTGCAACTGCTGCGATAATAACGATAGCGATGGGGAATTCTCCGCCTTCATCTGCATCAGGTGTTGTTGTAGGAGCGGGTGTTGCTGTGGGCTTGGGAGTTGTTGTAGGCTTGGGAGTTGTTACAGGAGCATCTGTTACAGGAGCGTCTGTTTCGGGTTCTGTTTCAGGGGGAACAGCTGCAAGAAGGTCAGCCAATTCCTGTTCTGTAACGCCTGCGGGCAACTTAACTTCCTTGAATGTTTCCTTTACTGCAAGGAGGTAAGCCATCTGGAGCTTTTCGCCCTTGAAGCCTGACAAATCAAGCACTGATACTGCAGGTGCATTGTTTGTGTGTTCAGGCTGTGCTTCGCTGATTGAGAACAAATCCTTGAATACACCATCATTGATAGTGATATTTACAACGCCGTCAGTCTTTGACATACCTGTAGGTCCAACACCAAAAATGTCGCCCATGTAGGTACCGCCGTTGATTGTGATAGAAACCTTACCACTGAATTCGAGCTTACCGTTTGTAGCTGTACAAGAACCACTAACGATACCGTATACTGTTGTCTTTTCACCTTCGAGGAAGATTCTTACATTACAGTTCTTAACGGGGTAGTTAGAAACGTCGCCCCACTTAGCGCCCCAGATATTGTTGAACGAACCGCCCTTAACAACGAGTACGGGGTTTTCACCGCTACTCTGCTGATATCTGTGACCCATAGAAAGGCTCAAGTAATGATCCGGTACACCGATCTGGTTTTCGTCTTCGGGAGTTACTTTAAAGCCTTCGCCAATGTATGTTGCATAGTAGTCGAACCAGAACATTCTGTCCTTTGCGCCTGTAACTACTGTGATATCATCCCAGATAGATGAACCATGAATAGCCAAGTGTGCGTTTGCGTCGAGGATCAACTTAGCATCTGCTGTTTCACGGTAGTCAACACCGTTGTATACAGATGTAAACTTAATTACGTTGTTTTTGAATTCAGCTGTCTTTACGTCACGGTTTGAAGATGTAGCGCCGCCGTAAGATTCATTGAAGCCGAATGTGCAGGGACCAACCAATACGATTGTACCACCTGTGTTCTTCAACTGTTCAGTTGCCTGGTACAAAGCTGTCTGGTAGTAGTATGCGGGGTTGTTAGCTGTAGCGTCAAAGAGGGGATGATCCTTAGGCTGAAGAGGGTTCTCAGGGCTTGTGCCTGAACCGTCGCCTTCGACTTTTCCTATCATAGCGCCTGTTATGGGATCTCTTGCAGCATCTTTAATAAAGATTACTTTATCACTGCCCGGCTTAAGTGTGTTAGGGTCAGCATCAGCCGGTGTCTTAGCAGCTGCAGAAACACCAATTGCAAACATCGATGCAATCAATGTTACAGCAAGAGCCATAACCAAAAGTTTTGCAAAGTTTTTCATAAGTTATTTCTCCTTATAAATTTTATTTGGTAATGAATATCATTTTCATCAAAAACACTACCTTTTATTTACCGATTCATTATACCATTTATCAAAGACTATTTCAAGTATATTTCTAAATATTTGTATACTCTGACAAAATAAAATTGATATTTTTTTATAAATTGAATAAAGCAAATTTCATTATTCCTTTTTTGGTCAAAATGCGTACACAAAATCGCAAAATATTAGTTACATACAAACAACAGCCGATAATAAACTAAACAGTATTCTTTCGCCTTTTATTGCGAGCAAAAACACTAACTATCACTAATAACGCAGTAATAATTACCCACCCTGAAATCAATAACACATCATTATAACCTTGCTTTTCTGTTATTTGCTCGGAAGATTCACTAACATCGGTTTTCGTCTCTGTTATATCGGAAATCTCAACATCCCCGGATTCTTCGGTTTCAACAGAAGACTCAAAGTCAAAATTTCTCAATTCATCACTTGTTACATTATCGGGTAATAAAACCTCGTGAAAGAAATTCACTGCATTATACGCATAAGCAAGCTCTGACAATTCGCCTCTCCAAGCCGAAAAATCCAACACCGAATATTGAGGCGAATCATTTTTACATCCAACTCCACAGTCGCATATCGACCAAACCTTTGAAAAATTACCGCCGTTTATCTTTATGCTTACACGGCTGTCCGAATTAGTCATTCCGCTCCCGAAAGCTCCAACGATATCGCATTCGTATACGCCGTCATCAATAGTGATATCAACACTTCCGCCAAAATCGCACTTTCCCTGCGCTGTTCCGCTGATAAGCCCGAGCACTTTAACGCTTCCGCCAAGATAAAGCTTAGTATGTATATCCTCAGCCGTCTGCTTAATATTTTCTCCCCAAATCCCTGCAACAATCTTATGATAAGTTCCCGATTTTATGCTTAAAAAGAAAGCTTGACCATAGCTGCTCTCCGTCATACTTCCTGCACAAAGGCTCAGATAATATGCCGATTCGTTCACTTTTTTACTGTCGCTCAGTCTACATTCAACGCCGTTCCCTATTTCCGTTCTGTATCCATTAAAAGATATCACTCTGTCTTCCGTCACAGTTTCAAACGCAATATTCTCCCAAACAGACGAACCGAGAACAGAGATACTTGAATTCCCATCGAGAATAATCTTCGCATCATTGCTTTTTCTGTAATCGATCCCGTTATATACAGACGTAAAAACAATTTTATTTTCTCCGAATTTCGCCGTACAAACATCTATATCGTTAAAATAACAGCGTCCCATAATAACAACCGTTCCACCGCTATTCTTTAGCTTCTCCGTAGCTTGATATAACGCCGTATTCAGATAAGAATAACCCGATTCATAATTATGCGGTATCAACGGATTGTCTGCATCCTTTCCCGAGCCGTCGCCTTTAATCTCACCCGTTTCCGACAACAAGGGCTCACCGCTGATAAAAACGACGTTATTCGACATTTTAAATAAATTTGGTGCAGCAATTGCAATGATCAAGTTAGCTAACACTATACTAACAACTGCAATCGCTACACCAACAAAACCTATATTTTTCTTCATTTTTAGGTTGTTTGCTCCACTTGATATAAAATTACGCCTTCAAAGCCTTCTCTACTGCTCCACCTATATATTCTGCCATACGAAGAAATCCGGCATCGTTCGGATGAGTTCCGTCAACGGTATATACGTTGCCGTATTTGCCGCCGAACATCTCCATACCATCAACAAAGCTTACGTTATTATCACCGTTTGATATAGCGTAATTATAAGTATCAAGAATAACTTGCTTTCTGTCGATCTTATTTTTGTTTCCTGCATCAACAGTAGGAGCCGATACGAATATTATGGGCGTATCGGGATTCTTTGCTCTGTAAATTTTATAAAGCTCAAGATGTGTTTCTCTCAAATAATCAACAGTAGGAGCGTTATAATCATAATCGCACACAAAAACAGAACAATCTACGTCTGCAACGTACTCCGCAATCTCTTTCTCTCCCTTTGCGTTACCCGAAAAGCCTAAATTGATATAGTCACAGTCAAGCTCGTGGGAGATTATAGATTGATAGCTGTTTCCGGGCTTTGATGCACATCCGCCCTGAGTTATTGAAGAACCGTAATACAATACGGGCTTATCGTATTTGTATCCATCGCACTCATAAACAGAAGATCCCGTTCTGATTCCCACGTAAAGCTCGTCAACTCGGCTATACAAGGGGAAATTTATTTCAAGGCAACGATTCTTTTTGCCGCCGAAATACGCAATAGATTCATACCCTTGCTCTGCATCCTGAGGCGGAACAAAGGTTTTTATATATCTGTAAGTACCGTTTTCTATTAAATACATATCAAATCCGGAGCTTCCCGTCAATGCCATATGAGACATACGGCGGAGAGAAGGCATAACAGCCTTAATCGCAACGTAATCGGAATCAGTCATAAAACGAACTCTTATTCCAGGCGTATTAAAATTCAAGCTTTTTACACCGTTACTTACTGTTTCAGCAATATTTTCGGGCATTCTTTTGAACACGTCAAGCTCTTCTTTACAAGCACCGTATAACTTAAACGGAGCTTTTTTTGTGTCGTAAAACACAACGTCATCAACACCAAGCGTTGTTTTTACCTCTAAGTTCTTGTCTATATTGGCAATATTGTCCTCTTCAATTCTCTTTTTATCTGCCATAACAAACGATACCTCTTTTTCTGTTTCTCTTTGTTTATATTATCATACCCATCTCTAAAAGTCAATAATTTATCCTTCTCGCGTTATAATTATAAGGTGTAGTATTTTATTGATAATACTTGACTTTTGAGGTTTTATATTGCATAATAATAAGGATAGATAATTATTTTAATTAAGGGGTTTAATTAAATGGCTAAAGACAAGAAAATGGTAGAGGATATCACCTCTATGGACGTTGACTTCGCCCAGTGGTATACTGATATATGCAAAAAGGCGGAGCTTATTGAATACACAAGCGTAAAGGGCTGTATGGTTATAAGACCTTACGGCTATGCTATATGGGAGCATATGCAGAGAATTCTTGACACAATGTTCAAAGAACTCGGTCACGAAAACGTTTGCATGCCTATGTTTATTCCCGAAAGCTTATTGAATAAAGAAAAAGACCACGTTGAAGGCTTTGCTCCCGAGGTTGCATGGGTTACACACGGCGGAAAAGAAAAGCTCGAGGAAAGACTTTGCGTTCGTCCTACCTCTGAAACTCTTTTCTGCGAACATTACTCAAATATTATCCATTCTTACAGAGATCTTCCTAAGCTTTACAACCAGTGGGTAAGCGTTGTAAGATGGGAAAAGACTACAAGACCCTTCCTTCGTTCAAGAGAATTCTTGTGGCAGGAAGGCCATACCATCCACGCTACTGCAGAAGAAGCTATCATCGAAACAGAACAGATGCTCAATGTTTACGCAAAGTTCTGCGAAGAATCACTTGCTATGCCCGTTGTTAAGGGTAAGAAGACCGAAAGCGATAAGTTTGCGGGCGCTGTTTCCACATACGCTATCGAAGCTTTGATGCACGACGGTAAGGCGCTTCAGGCAGGTACTTCACATTACTTCGGCGATGGATTTGCTAAGGCTTTTGATATTACTTACACAGATAAAGAAAATAAAAAGGTATATCCTCACCAGACATCATGGGGTGTTACCACAAGACTTATCGGCGCTATTATTATGACTCACGGCGATGACTCAGGTCTCGTTCTCCCCCCTGCTGTTGCTCCTATCCA
>SVRB01000031.1 GCA_015065045.1 Oscillospiraceae bacterium
ATACTCTTGAACACTCGCCGCAGTCTGTACATCTGCCTGCAACGTGGAATGCACGTATAATATGGAAGATTTTTTCTTCCATGCTTGTTGCGGGAGTCTTGTTTTCAACACCTGAATTGGGGTTGTCGAATACGCACTTTTCGCAACTGCAAGCGGGGCATATATCGCGGCACGCGTTACATCTGATACATTTTGAGAGCTCGTTCTGCCAGAAAGCAAATCTTTCGTCGGGAGTCATATTCTCAAGGCGTTCAACCTCGTCGAAGCGCTTTGATTCAAGAACTGCACCGTCTTCGCCGATAAGCTCGTCGTAAGCAACGTGAGCTTTACTCTTACAGTTCAAGCAACGTTCTGCAAGAGCTTCTGCGTAAGGAATTACAACAGGTTCATCACCATAGAGGTTTGTAGCCTTAATTCCTTCTGAGAGGCATTCGATCTTTTCGATACCTTCGCCTGCAGCAGCCTTGATCTTATTTACGTCAGCCATACCTTCGCAGGGAATACCGATAGCGTATACCTTTTCGCGATTGAAGCGATGCTCGGTAAGGAGCTGGTTAAAGCTGTATGTATCGCAGGGCTTCAAGAATACGAGAACTTTATCGTATTTATGTGTCTTGTTAATCAAATATTTTGATACGTTAGCACCGCAGAAATCATTCCATACAAAATCTTTTTCTAAAGCTTCTGCGTTGTCGAAAACGAAGGGAGTAACGTCATAGTCAAACTCACCGCGCTTCCAACCGATAACGCAGGCATTATTTTCAGCTTTAAGGAATGCCGATGCCTTTTCGATCAATATATCACGTGTTATTTGCTGCATCGTAAATCCTCCAATCTCTTGTTTTTGCCGAGAGAAGTTACTGTCTCAACAAATTCATTCATTGTAGCGGCGAACTTAGCACCTTCAGCCGCAGATACCCATTCAACTCTTGTTCTTTCTCTTTCAATGCCGAGGTAATCGAGCATGGAGAAGAGGAGTGCCATACGACGACGAGTATAGTAGTTACCCGAAGTGTAGTGGCAGTCGCCGGGGTGACATCCGCAAAGGATTACGCCGTCAGCGCCGCGCTGGAATGCGCGAAGTATAAACATGGGGTTTACACGGCAAGAGCAGGGAACACGTATAATCTTTACGTCAGCGGGATAATTCAAACGGTTGTTTCCCGCAAGGTCTGCACCCGCATAAGAACACCAGTTGCAACAAAAGGCAACGATCAAGGGTTTGTATTCATTCATTTGCATATTGCGTCTACCTCCGCCATAATTTGTGCGCTTGTAAATCCGCGTAAATCCATAGCGCCCGAAGGACAAGCTACTGTACAAGCACCGCAGCCCTGACATACAGCAGAGTTAACCTGAGCAACTCTACGGATCTTAGTTGTTCTGTTGGGCATACGGAATTCTTTGTCAACATATGTGATAGCGCCGTAAGGACATACTCTTTCGCAAGAAGAACATCCGTTACACATAAGTTCGTTTGAAGAAGCGATACAGGGGTTACCTGTAAGCTTATCTTTAGCAAGAAGGCCTACAACCTTAACGGCTGCCGCACTTGCCTGAGATACTGTTTCAGGAATATCCTTAGGACCCTGACAAGCACCTGAGAGGAACACACCTGCTGTGGGGCTTTCAACGGGACGAAGCTTAGGATGTGCTTCTGTGAAGAAGTCGTTTGTATCCATACTTGCTGTAAGCATTGTAGCCAAAGGACGAGCAGATTTATCGGGTTCGATTGCCGCTGCCAAAACAACGAGGTCAGCGTCAATGTTGATCTGTTTGTTATTGAGGAGGTCAGAAGCCTGAACCTTAAGCTTGTTGCCTTCGGGAGAAACCTTACCAACCATACCCTTTACGTACTTAACGCCGTATTCTTCAACAGCTCTGCGCTGGAATTCATCGAACGCCTTACCGGGTGTACGAACGTCTATATAGAATACGTAAACATCTGTATCCGGATACTTGTCTCGAACGAGCATAGCGTGCTTAGCAGTATACATACAGCAGATCTTTGAGCAGTATTCCTTACCCTTTTCAGCGCAAGCTGAGCAACGTGAGCCAACACACTGAACGAATACGATAGTATGAGGATGTACGTTGTCGGAAGGACGGAGGAGTTTACCCTGTGTAGGACCTGCAGCGTTTGTAAGACGCTCGAATTCGAGAGAAGTGATAACGTCTTTTGACTGGTTGTATGCAAACTCGTCGAATTTTTCCATGCTTATGGGGTTAAATCCTGTTGCAACAACGATAGCGCCGTATTTTTCCTGGACAATTTCGTCCTGCTGCTTGTAATCGATAGCGCCCGCTGTACAAATCTTTGCACATACACCGCATTTGCCGTTCTTAAGCATATTACAAGTGTTGGGGTCGATAGTAGCAACCTTCGGAACAGCCTGAGCGAAAGGAATGTAGATTGCACGGCGGTTGTCCATACCCAAGTTAAATTCATTGGGAACCTTCTTCATGGGACACTTGTCAACGCAAGCGCCGCAACCTGTACAAATATCTTCCTTAACGTATCTTGCTTTTCTCTTTATTTTTACATCGTAGTTTCCAACGAAGCCGGAAACTGCTTCAACTTCACTATATGAGAAGATTCTGATCTTTTCGTTCTGAGCAACGTCAACCATCTTAGGTGTAAGGATACAAGCTGCGCAGTCGAGTGTGGGGAAGGTCTTGTCGAGCTGAGCCATCTTACCGCCGATAGTGGGCTGCTTTTCAACGATGTCAACTTCAAAACCTGCTTCTGCTATGTCAAGAGCTGTCTGAATACCTGCGATACCGCCACCGATAACCAAAGCTCTCTTAGTAACAGAGCTTTCACCGGGAGTCAAGGGAGCGTTGAGGTTAACCTTAGCAACGGCAGCCTTACCCAAGATGATAGCCTTTTCTGTACCTGTCTGCATATCTTTATGTACCCATGAGCACTGCTCACGAATGTTTGCGATCTCAACCATATAAGGGTTAAGACCTGCAGCCTTTGCAGTTTTTCTGAATGTCGCCTCGTGCATACGGGGTGAGCATGAGCAAACTACAATGCCTGTAAGGTTGTGTTCCTTAACGGCGTCAATGATCATATTCTGACCTGCCTGAGAACACATATACTGATAGTCAGTGGAAAAAACAACGCCGGGCTCCTTGAGGAGAGCTTCGGATACAGCCTTAACGTCAACCGTTGCGGCTATATTGCTTCCGCACCAACATACAAAAACACCAATTCTTTGCATTTTGTCTTTTCCTCCTTATTTCGAATATTTTCTGAATGCACTAACGATAGCCTGCTGAGGAATATCGTTGTCGAGCATTCCGGGAACTTGGTCTGCTTTAAGTCTGTTTTTGCCCTGTTCGCGAATAGCCACGAGTCTTACAGCCTCGATAAGCTTTGCGGGCTGTACGTCTCTCGGACATCTGTCTACACAAGCAAAGCAGGTAAGACATCTGTAAATTGATTCTGATTCGAGCAAGGGCTCAATTTCGCCTCTTTGAATCATACCTGCAAACTGATGGGGATGATATTCCATTTCGCTATATGCGGGACAGGTTGCTGAGCATTTACCGCAACTCATACACTTAGAGGGTTTGCAACCGCTCATGCGAATGAGTTCTTCTCTTAAATCATTCATATTCTTAGTCATTGCAAGCCTCCTTAACTCCGAGTGCTTCCGCTAACAATTCGGTAAAGTAAATGATTTCAACGTCAGAGCCGCTCTTCATAAGGTTGTAACGGCAGAGAGGACAAGCTGTTACTATCTTTTCAGCGCCACCGTTTTTCGCGCATTCGATAACACGGTTACTGCTCTTCTTAGCGAGCTCGGGGCTTTCCATAGTAACGTAGCCGCCGCAACATTCGTTTCTATATGCATAGTAAACGGGTTCAGCGCCTATCGCTCTGATGAAATCTTCCATAATCTTGGGATTTTCGGGATCGTCCATCTTCATAACACCGTTAGGTCTGAGAAGAAGGCATCCGTAGTAAGCGGCAATCTTCTGTCCTTTCAAAGGATTTACCACTTTTTCTTTGATCTTGTCAAAGCCTACAACGTCTCTGAGCAACTCGAGATAATGCAAAACCTGTGTTGAACCGTCATACGCATCTTCTGCCATATAACGATTTACCTTGTTTGCAAAACCTTCGTTTGTTGCCATAGCATGGTTGGTCTGCTTAATAACGTTGTGGCAAGCGGAACAAACAGTAACGAGTGGCTGTGATTTCTTCTGCGCTTCTTTGAGAGCACGAACAGACGAAAGTTTTGTTGCAACTTCGTCTGTGGAGGTGGTGAACACACCGCCGCAGCACTGCCATTCTTCTATTTCTTCCAAATTAACGCCCAAAACTTCGGCACATTTTCTTGCGTAAAGATCTAAATCTTTTGCCTTGTTTTTGAGAGTGCAACCGGGAAAATAACTTACATTCATCTTTCAAAAACTCCATTCTTTCAACTAAGCAGTTTATAAAATATGCTTTTGTTATGTTAAAAAATTATACCATCTGTTCGGGATGGAAAACCTCATCAAATCTTTCTGCGGTAAGGAATCCGAGTTCAACGCAAGCTTCCTTAAGAGAAATGTTGTCTTTGAATGCTTTCTTTGCTGTCTTAGCTGCGTTTTCATAACCGATGTAGGGGTTAAGAGCAGTTACGAGCATAAGAGAGTTGTGGAGGTTGTGGTGCATCTTTTCCTTGTTAGCCTTAATACCAACAGCGCAGTTCTTGTTGAATGAGAGAATTGCTTCTGCGAGGAGTCTTGCTGACTGGAGGAAGTTGTAGATACATACGGGCATAAATACGTTAAGCTCGAAGTTACCCTGTGATGCAGCCATACCAACAGCAACGTCGTTACCCATAACCTGAACGGCTACCATTGTAACAGCTTCGCACTGTGTGGGGTTTACCTTACCGGGCATAATAGATGATCCGGGTTCGTTTTCGGGAATAAAGATTTCACCGAGACCGTCTCTGGGACCTGATGCCAACCAACGTACGTCGTTAGCGATCTTCATCATATCAGCAGCCAACGCCTTGATAGCGCCGTGAGCAAATACGATTTCGTCCTTTGATGTGAGAGCGTGGAACTTGTTCTGTGCAGTAACGAACTTCTTGCCTGTGAGGTTGCTTACCTTTTCAGCAACAACTTCGCCGAACATCTTAGGTGCGTTAAGACCTGTACCTACTGCAGTACCGCCGAGTGCAAGCTCATGCAAGGGAGCAAGAGAAAGCTTCAAAAGCTCAACGTCACGCTCAAGGCTGCTTCTCCAACCGCTGATTTCCTGGCTGAATGTGATAGGTGTAGCATCCTGAAGGTGTGTTCTACCACTCTTAACGATTCCTTCGTTCTCAGCTTCGAGACGCTTGAATGTTTCGATAAGTGTGTTTACTGCAGGGATAAGCTTATCTTCAAGAGCAATAACAGCAGCGATGTGCATAGCTGTCGGGAATGTGTCGTTTGAAGACTGGCTCTGGTTTACATCGTCGTTGGGATGCAAAATCTTTTCGCCTGCAATTTCGTTACCTCTGTTTGCGATAACTTCGTTTGCGTTCATGTTAGACTGAGTACCCGAACCTGTCTGCCATACAACGAGGGGGAAGTTCGAGTTGAGCTTTCCGCTGATAACTTCGTCGCATGCAGAGCTGATTGCGTCGAGCTTTGCCTTAGTCATTTTTTCGGGTCTGAGTTCAGCGTTAGCCTGAGCTGCTGCCTTCTTCAGGATACCGAATGCGTGCACGATTTCCATAGGCATAGTTTCAATACCTACGCCGATTTCGAAATTCTCGTGGCTTCTCTGGGTCTGGGCTGCCCACAAAACATTTGCAGGAACTTTTACTTCGCCCATCGAGTCATGTTCAATGCGATAGTCCATTTTGATTTATCCTTTCGAATCTGAAGTGATTAAAATTTTTTCAAACCTGATAGTATTTCGCGAGATGTTATTATCATTGATAATATACCGCTATTTTACCAACCCTTATTATAACATACCCATCCGCATTTTTCAACACAATTTTACACATTTACTTTTTTTCTATATATTATAAAAATATGGTAAAAAACCAAAACTTCGTTTGTGCATTTTTCACATAAAAATTAAGTTTTTTTGGCTTTAAAAAGTTGTTTTTGCAATGTTCTGTGTTTTATGCGAAAACGACAAAAATACACTTGCTTAAAAAAGAATAATGTGATAAAATTAAAACAGAAAAAATCGGAGGATACAAGCCTATGGATAACAGTATGCTTTATGAGAAAAAAGTAGACGGGGAAATTAAGTTTTGCGGTAAGATCGTGAGGGTGGAAACTGACACTGTAATGTTGCCTAACGGGCACACATCATACCGCGAGGTTGTAAGAAAAAACGGGGGAGTTTGCATTGTTCCCTTGACTGAAAACAACGAGGTCGTATTTGTAAATCAGTACAGATACGCCTATGGTGAAATATTAAAAGAATTGCCTGCAGGAAAGCTTGAGGGCAACGAAGATCCGCTTAAGGCAGGGCTTCGCGAATTGTCCGAAGAAACAGGCTATGAAGCGGGAAAAGTGATACCTCTCGGGGTATTCTATCCGTCTTGCGGAATTATGGATGAGGTGTTGTATATGTATCTTGCTCTTGACTTAAAAGAGGGAAAAATACACCTTGACGAAGATGAGTTTGTAACGAGCGAAAAAATACCGCTTGAGGATGCTGTAAATATGGTTCTTGACGGTCAAATTCCCGACGGAAAAACGCAAGCGGCATTGCTTAAAGCGTGGGCGCTTATCAAAAAAGGGAAAATCTAAACTTTTATAAGTTTTTGCGTTCATCAAGAGTGGCTTTTTTCAAAAAGCCACTCTTTTATTGTTAAACAATTGTGTTTAAAAGTTTTGAGGGAGTCAAGAGGGCGCTTTTTCAAAAGTGCTCCTCTTGTGTGGGTTCGGGAGCGAAGCTCCTGACTTTTTGTGCCTTTTAAGGCTCTCCCTATGGGTAGCGAAGCGGCGGTGAGGGAGTGAATGACATCACAGTGTGATGTCAGAGCCGAGCCGTGACCGAGTCGCAACGAGACGGTGGCACACGAAGTGTGACGGAGAGGGCTAAGACATATTATTTTGCGAAATAATATCATCTTTTCTTTTTTTACGTTACTTTCTTTGCGCAAAGAAAGTAACCAAAGAAGGCACAAAGGGCGGGGATTTCGATTTCCCCTCCCTTTGAACCCAACCCTTGAAACGACCGAGGGCGTTCCTCCCTCGGAACCCTCCTTGGTCTGCGGAAGATATGTTGTTTTATAAGGATTACCCTATTTATATTTCCGCCGTTTGCGAAAGATTTATTGTTTTATGAAACTATATTGGAATTTGTAGGGGGCGACGTCCTCGACGCCCCGTTTTATAATGATATTTCGAAAATAATAAATTTTAAATTTGTAGGGGCGGATTCTATATCCGCCCGTTATGTGAAGAAAGTAACTTTTTAGCTCCATCTGACGAGGGAGCTGTCAGCGAAGCTGACTGAGGGAGAGATATATAAAAAGATTTATAATCGGTTAAAGTCTTATGCTTATGCGGGGTGTCGGGGTAGGGGTTCCCCGAACTGCACGAAGTAAGGTTTTGGGGGGCTCGTGGACGTCGCCCTCTGCGGTAATGTAATATCGTCTATTTGTAGGGGTATTTTCCTATCCGCGCACTTAAACAAAAAACAAAAAAGGAGCTTGTACAGCTCCTTTTTTAGTTATATTCTTTTGCGATTTGCGATAATCTTATGCGTACTTCATCTGCGTTAAGACGGTCTTCTGCGTATGCTTTTCGTAACAGCTCAGACGGGATATATACATCGTATTTTTCAAATACGGGCGACTCGTTTTTGCCTACCAACGAGTACGTATCAATTCCGTAAATTTCTGCTTTTTCGTTAAGCATTTTTATAAATCCTTCGGGGTCATTTTTCTCCATTTTAAACATAATATAACCGCTTTCGGATTCAACGCTGCTCACCTTAAAATCGCTGCTGTTTTGCATAATAAATTTACGCAAAGTCCTCATAGAACGAGTGCCGAGCCAAGGGAATAAACACCACGTATAACCGCCGAGGTGGACGAGAGATTTTCTCAACATTCCTGAATTTTTAGCCACGTTTCTGGCAGCTTGCAGTCTCTTTGCGGCGTTAGGCTTTAAGTACGGATAAATCACGTCTTCCTCGAGAACTTTTTTCATTCTTTCGAGGATTTTTGTGTGAATTTCGCCGTATTCACCGGGCCACGATATTTCCATTTTGCCCTTTACGTATTTGGCATAAACGAGTCTTCTCGGGATATCGACTTCTTCGACCTCCCACACCTTTCCGCCGAGCGCAAATCTATCCCCAACGGGTGGAGGAGACGTTATCGTTCCAATCTCGTCCGACTGGCATCTTACGGTGAAATCCTCGCTGTCCTTAAACACCGCGTAGAATTTAAAGCTGTTTATAAGCTTCTCTCCGTTAAGTCCGATAATAAGCCCGTTTTCTTCGGTTTTTTGGATATATTCATTTTCGAGCATAGACACCAAAAGTGTCTTAAAATCCTCTTTTGAAATATCTATAAAAGGCGGTAGTGTAAGTACTCTTTCCGCAAGTTTTTTTGCAGTCACTTCACCCGATGAAGCGAGCATCGACAACGTCTGTTGAAAGAGCAGACTGAACGGAGCTTTTTTGGTTTTCGGCGGTTCTATAAACTTCTCCTCAAGGTATAGCTGAACGATGGCAATTCCCTTAATAAGCTCCCACGGAATCAGCTGTGGAAGGGGGGCGTTCGGTAGGGGTGTTTCCTCCCTGAAAACCATCATCATTTCGGGTGGAGAACCCCTTCTTCCCGATCTTCCGAGTCTTTGCAAAAAGCTTGAAACGGAGTTTGGAGAATTATTTTGCAGAACTCTTTCGAGTCTGCCTATATCTATACCGAGCTCAAGTGTAACAGTAGCGCAGGTAACGGTATGCGTATCCTCGTCCTTAAGCTTCATCTCGGCTTCCTCGCGGAGCGATGCCGAGAGATTGCCGTGATGGATCGTAAAAACGTCATCTTCTTTTTTGATATCTGCTATCTGTCTTAAGGTTGCCGTAACGTACTCGGTTTCCTCGCGCGAGTTAGAAAACACTATGCTTTTTTTGTTCTTGACGCACTCGTAAATATACTCGTAACCTGCGTCGAACATAGCTTTTTCGCCTATATTTTCGGTGGGAGACGTAATTTGATCGTTGTTTTGATCTTGTATATAAAAATGCTCAAGACCGAGTCGCCACGTGATTTTTTCTTTCGGTAAAATCGGCATTTCCGTATCTCTGCCGCTGTCTCTGCCCAGCCAATCTGCCGCAATTTTTGCATCTCCGACGGTGGCTGATAGACCTATTCTGCGGGGAGAATTGAATATAAGTCTTTGAATTTTTGATATCTGGCACATGATCTGATTTCCTCTGTCTGTGCCGGTCAAAGTGTGTATTTCGTCGATGACTATATAACGCAAATCGCAGAAAAGTCTATGTATGTCGTTTGAACGGTTCATAAGCATACTTTCGAGCGATTCGGGGGTGATTTGCAATATGCCGTTGGGGTTATTTAAAGCCTTTGTTTTATGGGAAGCGGACACGTCTCCGTGCCAGTGAAAAACGGGTATTCCCGACAGATCAAGAAGCTCTTCCATACGGTAAAACTGGTCGTTTATAAGGCTTTTTAAAGGAGATATATACAGTACGCCGAATGATGACGGCGGAGACTCGTAAAGCTCGGTTAAAATAGGGAAAAATACGGCTTCCGTTTTACCCGATGCCGTCGAAGACGTAAGCAGTAAATTGTTATCTGTATCAAAGATAACCCTTGCCGCTTCGGTTTGAACCGCGCGCAGTTCTTCCCAGCCGTTTTTGTATATAAAATCCTGTATAAAAGGTGCGTACTTTTCAAAAATATTGCTCATAAAATCCCCTTATAGACCCATTCTTTTTTGCTCAAATATATTATATCACAAACACATTGAATTGCAACCGATAAATTTTTTGGAATAATATTGAAAAATTTTATTTTATATTGTATAATAAAGATTACGATTATATATTTATTAACTTTTAAGAGAGGGCAAGCATATGAGAAAATATATCGACTGGGAAAAGAGCACACATTTTGTTTTTCCTATTGACGGAGACGTTTTGAATGAATTTGACGGAGAAGTAAGAGACGGAAAGCTTTACGTAAAAGTAAAGGTTGAATCTGATTCTCCTGTAAAAGTAAATGGCAATACAGCGGAAAAATGCGGTGATTACTACGTTTCCGAGGTATGTATAAACGATGGCAAAACCGTGATTGTTGCCGAGGGCGAAAATGCTGTTGACGAAATATCCGTTTTTACTCTTAAAAAGCATACCGGATATTACAGACTTTCAAGCGACGATAACATTATTTTTCTCTATGACATAAACAAGAATAAGGACAAATACAACTCGATTTTTGATAACCCTTATCTTGCAATATACAAAAAAGCGCACGATCTTTACGGCGCGGCTGTGCACTTGAATATTTATTATGAAATGCCCGAGGAGCACAAAATATTCACAGAAAAGAGAGAATACTTCAATCTCTCGATGATGACCGATAAGTTTAAGTCGGAATGGCAGGCAAACTCTGACTGGTTAAAGCTTAACTTCCACGCAAAAGCAGACCAGCCGGCGAGACCTTATAAGAACACCGACTACGATACTATATACAGAGATTGTAAGCAGGTTCAGGAAGAAATTATCCGTTTTGCAGGTAAAGAAACCTTGTCAAATGAAACGACTATACACTGGGGAGCTTGTACTTACGAAGGCGTAAAGGCTGTCCGCGACCTCGGTATAAGAAGTTTGGCAGGATATTTTGTAATTGAAAACGGAAAGACTGTTGTATCGTATTTCTATCCTAAGTATCTTACAGACTACCTCTCACAGAGAGACTTCTGGTATGATACAGAGCTTGACGTGTTCTACTGCAAGATAGACAGAGTTCTTAACCTTTACGATGCTAAAGAGTGCATCGAGCTTTTGAACTATATGTACACACAGAAGACTCGCGCGGGATTTATTGAGCTTATGATACACGAGGAGTATTTCTATCCCGACTGTACTCTTTATGAAAGCGATTTTGAAGAAAGAATACTTGAGCCTTGCCGTTGGGTATACGAAAAGGGATATAAGAGTATCTTTATCGAGGAAGCAAGATAACAAATATTTAAAATAGATTTAACGGAGAACTTAAAATGATACAGAAACCAAGAGGAACGATGGATATACTGCCGAAGGACGTGGCAACCTGGCAGTTTATTGAGAAAAAAGCGAGAGAGGTTGCGGCAAAGTTCGGTTTTTCTGAGATTCGTTTTCCGACTTTTGAATCAACAGAGCTTTTCCAGAGAGGCGTTGGCGATTCGACCGACGTTGTTCAAAAGGAAATGTACACATTTACCGACAGAGAGGGCAGAGGGCTTACGCTTCGTCCTGAGGGAACGGCATCTGTTGCAAGAACGTTGATCGAAAACGGTATGTGCTCGGATACAATGCCTTTGAAGCTTTACTATCTCATAAATTGCTTTAGATATGAAAAACCGCAGGCAGGAAGAAGCCGTGAGTTTTTCCAGTTTGGAGTTGAGCTTTTCGGAGCTGCTGACGCTGCAGCAGATGCAGAAATAATTGCGGTAGCTCATTCATTGGTAAAAGAGCTCGGCATAAAAAATACAAAGCTTCATATAAACTCGATAGGCTGCCCCGAATGCAGACCTGCATACAGAAATGCTTTGAAGGAGTATTTTGCAAGTAATACAGAACAGCTTTGCGACACATGTAAGTCAAGACTTGAAACAAACCCCTTGCGTATACTTGACTGCAAGAGTCCTATATGCTCTGAGATAGCAAAGAATGCTCCTAAGACGATCGAGCATCTTTGTCCCGATTGTAAGCAGCATATGGACGAGCTTGAAGGCTACTTGAAGGAAATGGGAATCGAGTACGAAATCGATACCCATATCGTAAGAGGTCTTGACTATTATACAAGAACAGTATACGAATTTATTGCGACCGATATCGGTGCTCAGAGTACAATTCTCGGCGGCGGAAGATACGACGGACTTATAAAAGAGCTTGGCGGACCTGCTCTTGCAGGTATCGGCTTTGCGGCAGGTATTACAAGACTTATTCTTGCTATGGAAAAGTCGGGTGTTGAAATCCAGGACGAAAACAGACCCCTTCTTTATATTGCAAGTATGGGTAAATCGGCTGCAAAGTACGCTATGGGTGTTGTTGCAAAGCTCAGAAATGAGGGAATATATGCAGAGACAGACCTCGTTGGAAGATCACTCAAGGCTCAGATGAAATACGCCGACAAAAAGAAGGCTAAATATACTTTGATCGTCGGTGATTCGGAGCTTGAAAATAATAAGGCTCAGATCAAGAATATGGAAAACAGCAGTCAGGTTGAAATATTGCTTGACGATTTTGCATCAATAAAAGAAATATTGTCAGCCGAGTGATTACGGTTGGAGAAACGGAGTTTTTAGTATGGCAGAATTGCTTAGTAAAACGGATAAAAGAACTAAATACTGCGGAGAATTTACATCTGCAGATATTGGTCAGAGAGCCTGCGTTATGGGTTGGGTTCAGCGTCAGAGAGACCTCGGTAAGCTTATATTTATCGACCTTCGCGACAGAACAGGTATAATTCAGTTGGCTTTCGACAGCGAAACCGAACAGGAGATATTTGACAAGGCTTTTGGTATCAGAGCGGAATACGTTCTTTGCGCTAAGGGTGTTGTAAGAGCAAGAGGAGAGGGAGCTGTAAACAAGGATAGAGCGACGGGTGAAGTTGAAATATTTGTTGACGAGCTTAAGATCCTTTCAGTGTCACAGACACCTCCTTTTGAAATAGTTGAAAACAGTAACGTAAAGACAGAGCTTCGTTTGAAGCACCGTTATCTTGACCTTCGCCGTCCCGATATGATGAATAATATTCTTATGAGAAGTAAGATTGCGAAGATAGTACGCGATTACTATGCAGAAAACGGCTTTATTGAAATTGAAACACCTAACCTTATTAAGCCTACTCCCGAAGGCGCAAGAGACTATCTTGTTCCCAGCCGTGTTCATCCCGGTAAGTTCTATGCGCTTCCTCAGTCACCTCAGCTTTATAAGCAGATATTGATGCTTTCCGGCTTTGACAGATACGTTCAGCTTGCGCGCTGCTATCGTGACGAAGACTTGAGAGCTGACAGACAGCCCGAGTTTACACAGATCGACCTTGAAATGTCTTTCGTAACAGCAGAAGACGTTATGGCAATTAACGAAGGCTTCCTTAAGAGAGTGTTTAAGGAATTCCTCGGAAAAGATATCGAAACACCCATCCAGAGAATGACCTATGCTGAGGCTATGGAACGCTTTGGTTCGGACAAGCCCGACCTTCGTTTCGGCTTTGAGCTTAAGAATATTTCAGACTTGGTTAAGGATTGCTCATTCAAGGTGTTTGCAGGCGCAATCGAAAACGGCGGAAGTGTTCGCGCTATTAACGTTAAGGGCGGCGGCGCAAGATTCAGCCGTAAGGAAGTTGATTCGCTCGGCGAATTCGTAAAGACATACCGCGCTAAAGGCTTGGCTTGGGCAAAGAATACAGAGGGAGAAATCTCATCATCATATGCTAAGTTCCTCACTCCCGAAGAAAACGAAGCTATCTATAATGCTCTCGGCTTTGAAAAGGGCGACCTTATATGTATAGTTGCTGATAAGGATAACGTAGTGTTTGACGCGCTCGGCGCGCTCAGATGCGAGGTTGCAAAGCGTATGGGACTTTGCGATCCTATGGACTTCAAGCTCCTTTGGGTAACAGAATTCCCGTTGTT
>SVRB01000032.1 GCA_015065045.1 Oscillospiraceae bacterium
TCAGCAAGAGTACGAGCCATTCTTTCGTCTTCAACTGCGTTGAATTCGTCACCTGATTCGGGAACCTCTGCAAGACCGATAATTTCAACAGGAACGGAAGGTCCTGCAACCTTAACGTTCTTACCCTTATCATCAAGCATCGCTCTAACGTGACCAACAGCTGTACCTGCGATAACCACGTCACCAACGTGAAGTGTACCTGCCTGAACGAGAACAGTCGCAACGGGACCTCTACCCTTATCAAGCTTAGATTCAATAATGATACCCTTTGCGCGTCTTTCGGGGTTAGCCTTAAGATCTTTCATTTCAGCTACAAGCAATACGTTTTCAAGCAAATCATCAATACCCATCTTTGTAAGAGCTGATACAGGAACGCAGATCACGTCACCGCCCCATTCTTCAGGAACAAGCTCATACTGTGTAAGATGCTGCTTAATGTTGTCAGGATCAGCACTCGGCTTATCCATCTTGTTGATAGCAACGATTATTTCAATACCGGCAGCCTTTGCATGGTTAATAGCTTCAACCGTCTGAGGCATAATACCGTCATCGGCCGCAACAACGAGAATAGCAATATCAGTAGCCATAGCACCTCTTGCACGCATCGCTGTAAACGCTTCGTGTCCGGGAGTATCGAGGAACGTAATATCTTCACCGTTTACGTTTACTCTATAAGCACCGATATGCTGAGTAATACCACCTGCTTCTCCTGCTGTAACATTAGCGTGACGAATAGCGTCGAGAAGTGATGTCTTACCGTGGTCAACGTGTCCCATTACACAAACAACGGGAGCGCGTTTTACGAGGCTTTCTTCGCTGTCTTCCTTTTCGTCAAACAGCTTTTCTTCAATAGTAACAACAACCTCTTTTGATACCTTTATACCAAACTCATCGGCAACAAGAAATGCTGTATCATAGTCGATGATCTGGTTTACACTTGCCATAATACCAAGCTTCATAAGCTTCTTAATGGTATCAGCGGCAGTAATCTTCATTCTTGTAGCAAGCTCGCCAACAGAGATTTCATCGGGAACCTGAATCTGAAGCTGAAGCTTCTTTGCTCTTTCGAGTTCAGCCTTCTTGATCTTTTCAAGAGCAAGCTTTTCTTTATCCTTATTCTTGTCGTACTTGCCGTTATTATTCTGCTTCTTAACCTTTTTACGATCCATAGAATAATTCATCTTAGGATCTGTAACAAAGTTTTCAAGTCTTTCGTCATATTTAGAAAGGTCAACATGAGACGCTCTCGTATCAACAACTCTCGTTCCTGCTACGTGACTGCTCTGACGTACAGCATCATTTGAATCGGGAAGAACTCTCTCTACCTTCAATTCCTGTCTATGCTGTCTCTGCTGAGCAGGCTGCTTCTTCTGTTCTTTCTTCTTATTGAAATTATTATCCTTCTGCTGTGTCTGCGCTGCGTTCTTATTATTGGGAACGTTATTCTGCGCAGGCTTATTTGTATTTACTGCAGCCTCAGGCTGTTTCTTTTCAAACCTTGTCTGATTCTTTTCAGAATGTGCTGCAGGCTTATTCTGCGTATTAGGCTTTGTTTCTTCCTTCTTAGCCTGAACGGACTCTGCAGGCTTTGCTTCTGCTTTTGCAGGGGTCTGCTCTTCTTTTTCAACGGATACTTCTTCGACCTTTTTGGGTTCTTTGATCTTGAGCTCTCCGTCGATATATTTGCCAATACCCTCAAACTGTTTTTCCTTTGTATAATGGTTGAAAATAACGCTGAACTCATCGGGTGTCAATACAGCCATATGTGTTCTGCCCTTCAAACCGTAAGAATCAAGAAGCTCGATTACTTCCTTGCTCTTTACATCAAAATCCTTTGCTATATTACTGATACGATATTTCTGATTCGATAACATATAAGCACCTCTTTAAACCAACTTTTTGACCGCATTATAAAAATCCGGATCAATAATCGCCACAGCAGATGTCAAACACATCTTTCCGATAGCGTGAGATATCTCATCTCGGGTAAACTGTATCCTTTCATACTCGGTTTCATAAAATTCACAACAGTTTACTATTTTCTTTAACGTATTTTCCGATACGTCGGAGGCAATAAGCACAAGCTTAACGCTTCTTCCTGCCTTTATCTTTTCGGTTACAATCTCAGTCCCTGCAATTAGCTTTCTCGCTCTGGCAGCAAGCCCCAGCATTCCAAGTAATTTCTCATTCCTCATTTTCGCTGAGTTCCCTTTCCAAAGCGTCATAAACCTCTTCGGGAATTTCACATTCAAGACTGCGCTCAAAACGCTTGGCTTTTCTTGCCTTCTTGAAACACTGAACGCTTCTGCACACGTAAGCTCCACGTCCCGATTTCTTTCCCGTAAAGTCTAATGATACGCTCCCGTCCGGCGCTCTCACAACTCTAAGCAACGTCGGCTTGGGAAACGATGTATTACATCCGGAGCATCTTCTTTCCGGAATTTTCTTTTTCGGCAACGGCTGTCCCATTGTATCCTCCGATTTATATTTTTATGTTAGTTAAGCTCTGTCTTTATGTCTATCTTAAATCCTGTAAGTCTTGCAGCAAGTCTTGCGTTCTGACCCTCTTTACCAATAGCGAGAGACAACTGATCGTTATCAACAAGCACTCTGCATGAACGTTCGCCATCAATAATAACCTGACGCACTGCTGCGGGTGAAAGAGCTTCTCTGATAAACGCTTCCACATCATCGCTGTACTTGATTATATCTATCTTTTCTCCGCCGAGCTCTTCAACAATTTCGGAAATTCTCATTCCGCGATTACCGATACAAGCGCCGATAGGATCAACGTTTTCATCTCTTGACATTACAGCAAGCTTTGTACGAGAACCGGCTTCTCTGGAAACACCCTTGATAATAACAGTTCCGTCCTGAATTTCGGGAACCTCCATCTCAAAAAGTCTCTTAACCATTCCGGGATGTGTTCTTGAAAGTGTAACAAGAGGACCGTAAGCTTCTTTTCTTACCTCTGTAACAAACACCTTGATTCTATCGCCGTCTGCAAATCTCTCACCGGGAATAAGTTCAGATTTAAGAAGCTTTGCAATACTTGTTCCTGTATCAACAATTACATCACCTGTAACAGCGTCAGTTCTCTGAACAACTGCAGATATGATCTCTTCCTTCTTGTCTTCGTATTCTCTGACTCTGATGCTTCTCTCAGCTTCTCTGATACCCTGAATAATAACCTGCTTTGCAGTTGTAGCGCTGAGTCTTCTGAAATTCTTAGGATCCATCTTTACTTCAGCTACGCCGCCGAGAGCATATCTCTTACTGATCTTCTTTGCATCTTCAAGAGTAATCTGAAGATTGGGATCTTCAACCTCTTCAACAATATCCTTCAACGCAAAAACCTTCATATCCTTCTTAACGGGGTCAAGAGTGATCTTCACGTTACTGTTTCCACCCTGTTCTCTCTTAAATGCAGAAACAAGAGCCGCTTCAACTCTTTCGATCATATAGTCCTTGGGGATTCCCTTTTCTTTCTCGAGTAAATCGAGAGCATTAAAAAATTCCGTATTCATCTTTTCCAATCATAGCATCGCGCAAACACAGCGCAACGCTTCCTCCATTTATATAATCTGTCTTTTTATTAACTTAATCAAATTCGTATACTGTTTTTATCTTGGAAACAACGTTCTTTTCAAGAACTATTTCATTTCCGTTTTCACTGATAGCAAAGCTACCATTGTCCTCATCATATCCAACAAGAACACCCTTAATAACCTTTCTGCCGTCAACAGCAGTAAAAAGCCTTACTTCTACGTCCCAACCCAAGCATGCCTTATAATGCATAGGAGTTTTTAAATCTCTTTCAATTCCGGGTGATGAAACCTCAAGTCTGTAAGAACCTTCAATAGGATCTGCTTCATCAAGCATAGGACTTATCGCCATATGCACCTTTTCGCAGTCATTGATGTTTATTCCCTCTTCACTGTCAAGAGTTATACGCAAAAACCATTCTGCGCCCTCCTTAACGTATTCTACGTCCCAGAGAACATATCCAAGCTCGTTTACAGTAGGTTCAAGCATTTCCTTTACTCTGCCTGCAATATTCTTAGCAGGTCTTGCATTCGTATTTGCCATACTTTGTTTCCTTTTTTACGTATTTTTTAAAAAAAGTGCCCTATATAAAACTTAGAAGAGTGGCAAAACCACTCTTCTAACCTTACATTACAATATTATATCACATTTTTTGTAAATTGCAATACCTTTTTTCATTTTTATGCAGATATTACTGAATTTGCTCACATAAGACCTGAATCACGAATCAAAGGCGCATTTCTCACAGTAATCTCACTCAAAGCACTATCATACACCTTAACGTTCTTCATAAGACCGCTCATATAACCGTTAAAGTCTTCCATCTTACAATATTCAAGAAGATTTTCAAACTGACTCAAATAATCATCGAGTATATAAGGCTTATCCTTAAGATCCTTACGCTTCATTATACAAATAACGGATTCATCATCAATTCTTTTATAAGTACCGATAATCATTTCTCTTGATGCAGAAACAATTTCGCTTCCGTAAATAGAAACGTCATTCTCCGACATATAATATCCGTCAACGTAAATATCCTTTTTGGGATTCTCGTTGTATTGCTTTTTCAATTCATCAAAGTCTTCACCATTTTGAAGTCTATTCATAATACTTTCGGCAAGATCGTTCTTAGCCTTAGTTTCAGCTTCGGTAAGCTGCTTTACTTTATATGAGTTTGTGCTATCGTCAAAAATAAGCTTTCCGTCTTTATCTCTTTCATATTCATATTCGTCGTAGATCATAATCATATCCACAAGAGAGTAATTGGATCTGTAATATTCATCAAGAGCTTCGTCGGTTATCGCTCTCATACCATTTTTCGCATAAAGAGTCTCATAAACCATAGACGTCATAACTTCAATTTCATAAATTTCCTTAAGCATCTTATGATTTATATTATAAACAGATAACGCTGCATTTAATTCGCTTTTTGACCCGTAAGACTCAATAAGATCTTCAATGCTTGCATCTATCTGGTCAAGCTTGGACTGTGAAATAGACAACCCTAACTCTTTAAACAAATGCATACATATAAGATTAGTCTTGACATTAAAATCGACAATCTCCTTCATTTTCTGCTCGTACGTTTTTCCTGTGCTGTATTCTGTATCCCAATACACAGCGTTATCGTTTGAAGCTGAAACATAACTGCTCTTAATTAACGACATCCAATATGTATATTGATTCACCGTAATTGTCGAGCCTTTATATTCCATTGCAACCTCAGGCTTCGCGCAAGAGGATAAAGATACTATAAAAACACATATACAAAGCAAAAACGCTACTATTCTATTTCTTTTCATTATATTCCACCCTAACTGTTAATCGTTTACACATTAACCTTAACTTTTGTATTATCATCAGAATTCTTCTCGCACATCACAGGCACAGTACCCAACTCGCATTGGAGCTGATCAATACTCTTTGAAGCCACATGAGCGATCGGATCCCATTCAATCCGCTTAAAAAGCGCAATGATCAACGTCAATCTACCGATCAAATCAAAAATCGGAAACGTAATACAAAACCATATTTTCTTATACCAAGCAATCTTCTTTATTCTTTTACGTTCAAATAAATATATATATGCTGCGGTAAATATTCCCGAAAAATACGTATAAACAGTCCACGCCAACATAAAAAATCCAAGCCAGAAAACATTAGACAAAGGAGTTTCTACAGAAGGCATTATATGTAAAATTTCAAAAATATTCGTGACACTTTTCGGAACGTATCCTACACCTATCACTTCGCCTGTCAATAATATAAGCATTACGCACAGCAAAAAAACAACAATCTTCCTAAATGATTTTATCAACGACAAAGGAAAAACGACCGTAAGCATATCAAAGCTCATAAACCTGAGTCGTATATTGTTAAACAGACGTTTCCACCAAGGATTCGGTATTATATTCCCGTCAATATCCTTGTTGGCGATCCCCTTAGTCACAAATATATGCGAAAACAATTTAGGTCCGGTCTCTACCAAAGCCTGAAGGTGCCCCTTAGACCAGCGAAGTCGCTGTCTCATCGCCATACGTATATCAATAGGCTGTTCATCATAAAACTGAGCATCATTGTTAAACGATATCTTATAGCCCTTCGCAACAGCATCGGCACAGAAAGCTCTGTCCTCTGTAAGACCGGTATAATTCCAGCCATCCCTTAAAAGCTCATTCGCAAAAAGAATACCCGTTCCCTGAATTCTGGTCGCCAATCTGAAAACAGATCGAGCGCGCGATTCAGTTCGAGCAGTTCTCAGCCAATGTATCGCATACGAAGCCGAGATCCAGTTATCATCGAAATTCTTTGTATTTCTGTATGACGTAATAATCTTTTCGCCTGCATCAAACGAGTCGTTCATTCTTGCTATATAATCCTTTTTCAGCAAGTTATCGGCATCAAAGATAAAATAACCGTCAAAGCTTTCAATCCCGTAATCTCTTCTGATTAGTTCAACCAAATATTGAAGAGCAAATCCCTTTGTCCTTCTTGATTCATCAAAGCGTTCATAGCATACAGCACCATGCTCACGGGCGATCTGCGCGGTGTTATCCTTACAGTTATCAGCCACAACAAACACCTCAACCAAATCCTGAGGATAGTCGTTTTTCTTTACACTGTCTATTAAATTTCCGATAACACCCGCTTCATTTCTTGCGGCAACAAGAATTGCATACTTATAATTTTTTTTAGCTTTTTTAAACTTTCTTGTAAAAAGGACGCCTGTATATTTATAGATATTTCTGTAAGCGTACAGCGAGCCTAAAAAGGTTACAATAAGGACTACGTACTTTATAATTTCATTTATTACAGCACTCATCTTCATCCTCCTTTTATTACAAACTCGCCATATATTCTATCATATTCGGCTGATAATTTCAACATATTTTTGATTTTTACATAATCATACAAATATGCAGATATGAAGTTACATTTCCTTTTGAAGCTGAATATACTCGTCTAAAATACCGCCAACAAATTCAAAAATATCAACGTTTTTGTCAATCTTACAGCTAACGTAAGGCTTTGAACCGAGACTCATAAGAATCTTACCCTTATGCTGCGCTGCAATATAAGTCCAAACGGCCGCATTCATTTGATACGGGTATATAAGCACATTACCGCTTCGTCTCTCTATCTTGCTCATCAAAGCGTCAGAACCCTTCTTTCGCAAAAGTGAGACCTTAAGCAGATTCATTACAGAATCAGGCATATCACCGTATCTATCAAGCAATTCGTCTGTTATATCACGCATATCTTCTATATTTTCAATAAGAGCAATCTTCTTATACACGTCAATTCTCTGCGAAGCAACACGAATATATTTTTCGGGAATGTACGCATTTACGTTTAAATCAACCGCGCATTCTTTTTTAGGCGATACGTATTCACCCTTTTCTTCAAGAATCGCTTCGTTCAAAAGCTTCATATACATATCGTATCCGACACTCTGCATATGGCCGTGCTGTTCTGCACCGAGTATATTTCCTGCCCCTCTTATTTCAAGGTCTCGCAATGCTACCTTAAACCCTGCACCAAATTCGGTATATTCACGAATTGCAGACAGACGTTTGGTAGCTATTTCCGACAAAGCCTTCCCCTTCGGGAACGTAAAATAAGCGTAAGCGCGTCTGCTGCTTCTGCCGACTCGTCCTCTTATCTGATGAAGCTGAGCCAATCCAAATTTGTCGGCATTCTCGATTATAAGAGTATTAGCGTTCGGTACGTCAATGCCGCTTTCAATTATTGTTGTGGAAACAAATACGTCGATTTCTCCCTCAACAAGCGAACGCCAAAGCTCACTTATAGTTTCCTTATCCATCTTTCCGTGAGCAATAGCAATTCTTGCGTCGGGTGCCATAGCAGCAACCCTTCTTGCAGCATAATCGATAGTTTCTATATTATTATGCAAATAGAAAACCTGACCTCCGCGGCGCAATTCCTTCTTTATTGCCTCGGAAATAATCAAATCATCATATTCAAGCACGTATGACTGAACAGGCAATCTATCTCCCGGCGCTTCTTCAAGAACAGACATATCCCTGATACCGCTCATAGCCATATTCAGAGTTCTGGGAATAGGTGTTGCAGTAAGAGTCAAAGCATCAATATTCTTTGTCATCTGCTTTAATTTTTCCTTATGCGCAACACCAAAACGTTGTTCTTCATCTATAATCATAAGTCCTAACGCTTTAAACTCTATATCCTTGCTCAAAAGACGGTGCGTACCGACAATTATATCAGTCTCGCCGCGTCTAATACGCCTAATTGCTTCAGCCTGTTTTTTCGGTGTCACAAAACGAGAAAGCATATCTATCTTTACGGGAAAGCCTCTCATTCTTGAACATATAGTCTGATAATGCTGAAGCGCCAATATAGTTGTAGGAACTAATATCGCCACCTGCTTCGAGCTGTTTACAGCCTTAAACGCCGCTCTCAAAGCAACCTCAGTCTTACCGAAACCAACGTCACCGCACAAAAGTCTATCCATCGGATACGACTGTTCCATATCCGTCTTTATCTCGTGAATAGCAGCAAGCTGTCCGTCAGTTTCTTCATACTCAAATCCCGATTCGAAATCCGACTGCATAGCGTCATCTTTGTCGAATGCTATACCCTTTTTACGCAAACGCTCTGCATAAAGAACAATAAGCTCCTTTGCCATATCCTTTGCTGCTTTTTTTACCTTATATTTAGCCTTATCCCATTCTTTTCCGCCCATCTTTGAAAGCTTCAGAGTTCCATCTTCGGAACGAGCGCCGATATATTTCGCTATAGAATCAAGCTGTGTGCAAGGCAAATATAACATATCGTTTCCCGCATACACGATCTTAACAAAATCCTTTGTTATTCCATCAAGAGTCAACGTATGAAGACCGACGTATTGACCTATACCGTGCACATCGTGTACAACGTAATCCCCTTCAGTAAGGTCGGCATACGAAAGAATTTTTTCCTGAGCACTTTTCTTTGTTTTTTTCTTGCGATTTTTCTTATATACATCTTTTATGTTAAGCCCCGAATTTGCACGAAGCGAAAGACATACAAATTTTGATGCGGTCAATTCAAACCCGCTTACAACGCAATCGTTTATCAAACAAGGCACGCCCGCTGTCAGTCCTGTTCCCTCTTTCAGTCCCATAATAGCGGGAACGCCTGATTCGGAAAGCATATTCAGAAGAGTCTTCGACTTCTGCTCGCTCTCTGTCAAAATAACAATCTTGTATTTATTCTGTATATATGATGCGATATCCTCAAGTAAAAGTGAATACTTTTCGAAATAAGAAACTGTCTGCTTTGTCATAAAGCTATAAGTCCCCGACAGCTTCTTTCCGTTCATGGATGTCAAGAATGTATCTACAAAAACTGTCGTTCTCTTATCTGTGTAATATTCAAAATCCGCGTTTTTCTTTGAATAATCAGCGTATTTTGAAGCAACACTGCCGTTTTCAATAAGCTCAGTCTCTATCTGTGACATCTGCCATTCAAAAGACTTGATCCTATCGTTCACTCCGCTCAATGAATGTACAATGCAAAGATTTTCTTTTCCGAAATAATCAAGCAAGCACATTTTTTCAGGGTAAACAAGAGATATATACTTATCTGCAAAATTACACTCATTCCCCGAAACAACGCATTCGAGCTCCTCTCTAACAGTCTCTTCTGCAGGTGTACTGCCTATTTTTTTCAGATGGGAAGTCAATATTTTCTTTAGTTCTTCTCTTTTTTCAGTCGATAAAACAACTTCCTTCGCAGGTATAATCTTAAAGCTGTCTATATGCTCTATTCTTCTCTGCGAAAGAACGTCAAACGTGCCCATCTGCTCGATTTCCGTATCAAAAAAATCAATTCTTACAGGGTTTTCACAGCAAGCAGAAAAAACGTCGATTATGCCTCCCCTTACAGAGTACTGACCGACGCTATCAACCATATCTACGTGTATATAGCCATTTAGATCAAGGAACTTTACAATATCCTTAACCTCATATTCTTTTTTTGAATCGATCTCAAAAACAGCCTGAACCAAATAATCCTCAGGAACAGTATATTGCAAGGCGGCGTCGGGAGTTGAAAGAACAACGTCATAATCCCCTTGTATGATTGCCTGCAAAACGTTCAACCTGTCGTGTTCAAACTCGTGAGATGCTGTAATGTTATGAAAAACAAAATCACGATACGGATAAATAAGAGCCTTCATACCAAGCGATTCAAAGGTGTTTTTCAATCTTTGCTCGGTTTTCTCGTCGGGACATATCAGCAAACAACCGTTATCAGTGTTTGATTTAACGTCAGAAATAAGCTCTGCATAAAACACCTCGGCAGCACCCTCCCCAAGTCCCGTAACGGACATAGGATAGGGTCTGTCGCTCGATAACTGCTGCAAAACGTTCGCTGTAACGCTTTTATACTCTCTATCGCTCTTTATCTGCTGTGTAACTATACTCATATCAGTTAAACTTTTCCATCGCTTTATTAGCGTTTCCGTCTACCATCAATTTAACACTTTCGTAAGTGTTCTCTATACAAGACATCATAACTTCCTGATCGTTCTTCGGGATATTGCCAAGCACCCAATCAGCAAGGTCATAATCGGGATTCGGTTTTGCGCCGACACCGATCTTCACCCTCGGAAATTCATTGGAATTAAGATGATGAATTATACTCTTAATACCATTATGACCGCCGTCGCTTCCTTTTAATCTTATGCGCATTTTTCCGGGCTGGAGCGAAATATCGTCATAAATAACAACAACGTTTTCTATAGGTATTTTATAAAAATCAACAGCCTCTCTGACTGCCTCGCCGCTGTTGTTCATAAACGTCTGAGGCTTCATAAACAACACTCTTTTTCCGTTTATATCCGAGTCGCAGACCAAAGCCTTAAACTTTGATCTATTGATCTTTATATTCTGTTTTTCTGCTATATAATCAAGTGCCAAAAAACCAATATTATGTCTTGTTTTTTCGTACTTTTCTCCGGGATTTCCAAGCCCCACTATAAGATAACTTATACTACCCGATTGTACATCATTTTTCTTTTCAATTTGCTTAAACAAATCAAAAATATTACTCATTTCAGTTTTCCTTCCGCACGTCTCTTGTTTGCCCAATCTTCTTTCACTGTCTGGCGAGCTCTTGCGATACCGAGACTGCCCTCGGGAACGTCTTCTGTAATAGTAGAGCCTGCCGCAACGTAACTGTTATTTCCAACCTTAACGGGAGCTATAAGATTCGTGTTACAACCAATAAACACGTTATCGCCAACAACCGTTCTGAACTTGTTTTTTCCATCATAATTCGAAGTAACCGTACCGCATCCAAAGTTAACCTTGCTACCAACGTCACTATCGCCGATATAAGTCAAATGTGAAGCGTGTGAATCGTTTCCTACAACGGAATTCTTTATTTCAACAAAGTCGCCGATTCTTACCCCTGAACAAAGCCTGCTGTTAGGTCTTACCTGGCTGAATGGTCCGATATTTACGTCATCCTCAAGAACGGCGTCATAGATCTGTGTTGCATTAACCTTACATACGTTTCCGATCTTGCTGTTTGAAATCACAGAACAAGGACCGATTATGCAGTTTTCACCGATCTCAGACTCTCCTCTGATCTCTGTTGAAGCATGAATTTCCGTACCCTTACCGATCTTGGCAAAAGGAGAAATAATAACTCCGTCAACAGAAGCGAATCTCACTCCGTTTGCAATATTCATAAAAATTATTTCCATTTTAACCTTTTCGGATTCTTCGAAAAAGTCAAAATAATTTCTTATCGTCTTGTATGAAATTTTCTTAACGCTTCCGTTTTCATTTTTTACAAAACGGATGATCGTTTCATTTTCATCGCCTATTTCAACAATATCATATTTTGACAGAAAACTCTTAGCTTCGTTTATCGTTTTTTCATCAACGTGAAACGCCAATGGAGAAGCTGTGCATATTATGTTTTCGGACAACTCCCCTATTTTCTTTTCAACATACAAAAAAAGCGGTTCATTGCAAACTGTTGCATTTGAAAGCTCCGCTATATACGGTGTATTAAACTGTATTCCCACTGCGTAATTACCATCCTTTATCAATATACACTGATTATACTACTTTTAGATATCAAAAATCAATAGGAAATGCTCAAATTATTACCATATTTTTATATATATTTTCGTTATATCTACCAAAACAGAAAAAAATTTGTAAAAAATTTGAAAAACTATGGAAATTTTGACTATAATATGTTAGAATGTATGTTGGTCAAAAATATAAAATTTATTATACACTATGGAGGTACTTTCAAATGGCAAAGAAGTATTGTTACCTTTTTAAAGAAGGTAATGCAAAAATGCGTGAAATCCTCGGCGGTAAAGGTGCTAACCTTGCTGAAATGACTCAGCTCGGTCTCCCCGTTCCCCAGGGCTTCACTATCTCAACAGAAGCTTGTACTCAGTACTATGAAGATGGCAGACAGATCAACGCTGACATCCAGGCTGAAATCATGCAGTACATCGACAAGATGGAAGAAATCACAGGAAAGAAATTCGGCGACGCTGAAAACCCCCTTCTCGTATCAGTAAGAAGTGGTGCTCGTGCATCTATGCCCGGTATGATGGATACAATCCTCAACCTCGGTCTTAACGAACAGGTTGTTGAAGTTATCGCTGCTAAGTCCGGTAACCCCAGATGGGCTTGGGACTGCTACAGAAGATTTATCCAGATGTACTCTGACGTTGTTATGGAAGTTGGTAAGAAATACTTCGAACAGCTCATCGACGAAATGAAGGAACAGAAGGGTGTTACACAGGACGTTGAGCTCACAGCTGATGACCTCAAGGAACTTGCAAGTCAGTTCAAGGCTGAATACAAGAACAAGATCGGTAAGGACTTCCCCGCTGATCCTAAAGAACAGCTCTTCGGCGCAGTTGAAGCCGTATTCAGAAGCTGGGATAACCCCCGTGCAAACGTTTACAGACGTGACAACGATATTCCTTACAGCTGGGGTACTGCAGTTAACGTACAGATGATGGCGTTCGGTAACATGGGCGAAACATCAGGTACAGGCGTTGCATTTACACGTGACCCTGCAACAGGCGAAAAGAAGCTTATGGGTGAATTCCTTATGAACGCTCAGGGCGAAGACGTTGTTGCCGGCGTTCGTACTCCTATGCCCATCTCTAAGATGGAAGAAATCATGCCCGAAGTTTACAACCAGTTCATTGGTATTTGTAATACACTTGAAAACCATTACCGCGATATGCAGGATATGGAATTCACAATTGAAGATAAGAAGCTTTACATGCTTCAGACAAGAAACGGTAAGAGAACTGCAAAGGCTGCTCTTAAGATCGCTTGCGACCTCGTTGACGAAAAGATGATCACAGAAAAAGAAGCTGTTGCAATGATCGACCCCAGAAACCTTGACACACTTCTCCATCCCCAGTTCGATGCTAAGGCTCTCAAGGCTGCTTCTCCTATCGGCAAGGCTCTTCCCGCATCTCCCGGTGCTGCTTGCGGTAAGGTAGTATTCACAGCTGAAGACGCTGCTGAATGGAATGCAAGAGGCGAAAAGGTTATCCTCGTTCGTCTTGAAACATCTCCCGAAGATATCGAAGGTATGAAGGCTTCTCAGGGTATTCTTACAGTTCGTGGTGGTATGACATCTCACGCAGCCGTTGTTGCTCGTGGTATGGGTACATGCTGTGTATCCGGTTGTTCCGCAATCAACA
>SVRB01000033.1 GCA_015065045.1 Oscillospiraceae bacterium
TAAAATTATAGTTGTAATAATAATGGTGGTTGTATTTATTGTTCATCTGTGGTTTTGGAGTTTTCCTTTATTGTGGGTGCGTGCTACTTATAATGAATTCACATCTCCTGATAAAGAACATACAGTAATAATTTACAGCGAATTTAATCTTGATCTTCTTTCTGATTTTTATTCAGTTGCTGTTTACGAAAAAACAACGTTTTGTACTATGAAAAAAGTTGGATGGATTTCAAGACCTCGGGGCTGTGATGATCATTATTTTGTATGGAATGAGGAAGATTATGAAATACATTTTGAGTGTGACAGAGGGCACAAGCATGAGCTTATAACTATAGCATATGTGAAATAGCCATTGATATTAAAACGCGTATTCTTGACGGAGGTATTTAATGAATACTGAAGATAACATAAATACTATTTCTCCGAAAAAGAAAATAGTATTTCCAAAATACACAATAATTGCGTTGATTTTATCGGTAGTGTGTTTGACTACGTACGGTATAGCGAATATATTAGATAAACGAGATATACAGATGTATTTACTTGGAGTAGGCACAGATGCGATAATTTCGTTTTGCATAATTATGTTCAGTATATTGTTTATAACAGCTGTCAGTGTTTTGTTCTACAAAAACAGCAAGCATAAGATATTAACTGTTGTATTAACATTATTTGTTTTATGTTACTACTATCCGATTTGGTATATGTTATCATTGGATTGGTTTGGAACGTATGATGAATTTACATCTCCTGATAAGGAACATACTGTAGTAATATACCATGAATCTAATCTTAATTTCCACGATGATTTTTATTCCGGTGAGATTTACGAAAAAACATCTTTTTGCACTATGAAAAAAGTTGGATGGCTTTCAAGACCTCGGAGCTGTGATGACCATTATTTTGTATGGAATGAGGAAGATTTTGAAATACATTTTGAGTGTGAGACAGAACACAAGCATGAGACTATAACGATAGCATATATAAAATAGCATAAAAAATTCCCGCAAACCGTATAGTCGGCAAGCGGGAATATTTTTATAGTTATATTTTGAAACAAGGCATAAATAAGGCTTCTCCTTGAGGAGAAGCTGTCCGAAGGACTGATGAGGTGTAGCCGTTGAAGACGGCGTTGTAATCGTATAGCAGTGATAGTTATGAAAATGATGTAGTATATCCTACACCTCATCCGTCAGCCTATGTCTGCCACCTTCTCCTCAAGGGGAAGGCTTTTTGGTTAGTTAATAAGAGTTGAATGATGGTAGACCAATAAAAATACGGACTTGTACGTCGAAAATATCGGGTGGGGCATAGACCTAAAATAATATCCCTCTGTTATACAGGGGGATATTTGTTATATGTTATTTTTTCTTGAAATAATAAGTTTTAAAGTTTTTGTACTGACTGAGATAATAACGCTTGATCTTAAGCCATCTCTTTATATTAAAATCCTCTTTGCAGTCGAGTGTACGCATATACTTTTTCTGTTTTATGAGGTTTTTAACCTCATTTTTTAGTGCTTCATCGTCAATGTAGTTAAATATAACGCACTTCGGAACGTTAGCCCAAAGTGATATATTTTCGTTCAACGTACAGGAATATTCTTTCTCCAAAACAGCATCGTCAACAAGCGTTTGCATCATATTATAACCTGCGCATCTTACAAAGAACGAGCTTCTGCCGGGACGGGGGTTTATTTCCATCATATAATATTTTTTTCTGTTTCGGTCGTATTTCATATCAATGTTGGAAAAACCGACGTAACCGATATCTTCAAGGAATTTTTTGATTTTAGAATAGAGCTCCGTATCCCCTCTTGAAACGATTGCAGCATAGTTACCAAGCGTTTTAGGGTGGTATTCTTCAAGCACGGGCTGACCGAGACACATAAGCCTTACCTTGCCGTCCGAGTCGGAATATGAGTTCATAACGCGCATATCTGAGTCGTCGCCCTCAATGTATTCCTGAATAATAAGCTTTCCCTGATAGCCCGACTTGTTCATGCTTTCCATAACCTTAACGTAGGACTCTTTATCATAGAAAAAGAATACTTTTTTCTTGCCCTCAAATTCGCAGTGAAGATATTCGTATGCGTTTGAATTTTCGGGTTTTACAACAATAGGAAAGTCAAAGGGGAGCTTGTCTATAGCAGCAATTCTATCATCGGGAAGCGCGATATACGTGCTCGGATAATCCATCCCGTACTTTTCGCAAAGCGCGTAAAATTTATCTTTTGTATCGAGCGTATCAAGCAATTCGGGGGATATGAATTTGTTTGAAATAAGCCCCTCGAATTTGTTATAATGCTTTGAAACAAGCGCGCTGTAGTAATCCGAGCAGGGAATAACTATCAACTTGTCATACTTGGTTTTGTATTCTTTGAGCACTGAAAGCAGAGCGTTCGGGAAAACCTCATCCTTGTCAAAGTCAGCTATCTGCTTAACCGAGAAAAGACGGCTGTTGCTCGTAGGAGTAAGCTGTCTTGTACAGCAAAGAAGCGGTTTTATATTATATGCTTCTTTAAAGAGTCTTGCCGTTCCGTAGGCGTTTTCGTCGCTTCCGAGAACAATGGGGAAAAAGCTGTTATTACTCATAGATTTGCCTCTTTTTTTGAATAATTATCTCAGAATAAAATACTGTTCGTACCAGAGCAAGAATGAAAAAACAGTATAGATAACACGAGCATTATTTTTCTTTCCTTCAAGATGCTCGTTAAGGAGGTTGTTAAGATAATCAACGTCGAAAAACTCTTTTGCGTAATCGGAATCAAACTGTTTTTTGATAAGCTCGCAATATTTTTCGTCGCGTATCCAAACGCGGAAGGGAACCATAAAGCCTGCTTTTTTTCTGTTTGCCCATTCCTGCGGGATGTGCGATAAAGCAGCTTTTCTAAATGCTAATTTCGTATGTCTGCCTTGTGTTTTTTGGTCAGAGGTAAGTGTTTTTGCAATCTTCCAAACCTCTCTGTCAAGGTAGGGAACACGCGCTTCGAGCGAGTGAGCCATCGTCATTTTATCAGCCTTTAAAAGTATATCGTAGGGAAGCCAAAGGTTCATATCGAGATACATTTTTTTGGTAAGATCATCACAGTCCTTTACTTTTTCATAGTAGGGAGCCGTTACGTCTTTATATGATAATTTGCTTCTGTATTTTTCGTTTGTGATTCTGTCAGCCTTTTCGTCATTCATAATAAATGCCTGACCGATATAGGTATCTTCGACTCTTTCTGCATTTGACTTAAGGAATGTACGAACGTGTCTTTGAGGGAATTTAGAAAATACCTTAGCAACAGATTTTCTGAAAGAAAGGGGGAGCTTTTGATAGATCTTCGAGGGTGTACTCTGGATATACCAGTCATATCCGCCGAAAAGCTCATCAGCGCCCTCACCGCTTAATACTACCTTAACGTCCTCAGCAGCGAGTGATGAGAGATAATAAAGCGGAACAGCCGAAAGGTTCGCGTGAGGCTCGTCTGAATGATATTGAACGTAAGGCAAAGCCTTAAAAAAATCGTCGGGGGTAATTTCTTTTATTCTGTTCGGTATGCCTATAATATCACAAAGGTCTTTTGCGAGGTTTGTTTCGTCGAAACCTTCGATCTGGAAGCCGACAGAGTAGGTTTTCATAGGCTTGATTCTGCCTTTGCGTACAGTAGATGCAACGTAGCTTGAATCAACACCACCCGACAAGAATGAACCAACCTCAACGTCTGCGATCTGGTGGTATTCAACCGATGAAAGAACGGTTTCGTCTATCAATTTCACCGCATTGTCAAACGAACGCTTCTCGGGTGAAAACATAGGCTCAAAATATTTTGTTTCGGTAAAGTTACCGTTATTGTATGTGAAGTAGCAACCGGGAGTAAGCTTATAAACGTTTTTGATGATACATTCTTTGGTAGGCGAATACTGGAATTCAAGATACATTTTCAATGCGTCGGGGTTTATTTCCTTCACAAAATCGGGGTGGGGAAGGAAAGACTTTATTTCCGAGCCAAAGATGAGAGTTCCGTTAAATTCACCGTAATAAAAAGGCTTGATTCCGAAATAATCGCGTGCGCCGTAAAGGGTATGCTCTTGTTTATCGTAGATAACGAAAGCAAACATACCGCGAAGCATTTCAGCAGTTTTTTCTTTGTAGACCGTGTATGTATTGAGTATTACCTCAGTATCGGAGTTAGTGGAAAAAACACAGCCGTTTTCGTCAGCCAATTTCTGACGAAGCTCTCTGTAGTTATATATCTCGCCATTAAATACTATTACGTATCTTCCGTCTTTTGAGTGGATAGGCTGATCACCGCCCTCAAGGTCAATAATGCTAAGACGACGGAAGCCGAGAGAAACGTAGTCATCAACAAAATACCCGTCGCTGTCAGGGCCTCTGTGAACGATGGTGTCGCTCATTTTCTTTATAACTTCATTTTTGTTTATAAGTTGGTTGCTGTTTGAAAAAAATCCGGTAAAACCGCACATATTATGTGTCCTTTCAAAGTTTTATCTAAAAATAAGATCAGTTTGCAGTAATAAGTGAATCGTATTCGTTAAGAAGATCGATCGACAGCTGTGCATCGGTAGGGCAGTCCTCGTAAACAAGCCCTCTCTTAAGTCTTGTTTCTTCGCCTTTACCTGTGAAAAGAATAACCTTTTTGTCAGCTTTAAAATCGAAAACGGCGTTTCTGATTGCTTGTCCTCGGTCTTCAATTTTTGAATAGGGACAATTTTTTATATTTGCCGCAATATCGTTTGCGATAGATTCAAACGGTTCTTCGCCCGAGTCTTCCTCGGTAATTACAATGTAATCGGAATTTGCGTCAGCCTCTTCTGCAAGGTCAACGCGTCTTAAGTGAGCCTTGCAACCGGGACATCCAAATACAGAAACGACCTTGTAATCGGGATATTCGATGCCTACAGTGTTATAAAGAGCATTGAAGCTCATTTTGTTGTGAGCGTAGTCTACGATTATAACGATTTTTTCGTCATTACTCTTGTATACCTGCATTCTGCCGCTTACTCTTGCGTTGAGAAGTCCTGCGGAAACGTATTCCTCGGGGATTCCAAGTATATGGCAAACGGCTATTGCCGCCAATGCATTTGAAACGTTGAAGATACCGGGCATTGTTATGCACATTTCTTTTTCGTAATCGGGAGTTTTTACATCAAAATAGAATGCGTTATCTCTTTTTTCTATTGATTTGCAGTAAATAGTATCGCTTTCGTGGCTTCCGAACGTAACAACGTTGCATTTGCCTTCAGCATACTCAAGCATTCTGTCAGCAAAATCAGCATCTGTGTTTATACAAGCAGTTTTGCAGGAGTCGAATATCTTGAGCTTTGATGAGAAATAATCCTCAAAATCAGCGTGTTCAACAGGGCTGATGTGGTCGGTGCCTATGTTTGTGAAAAGAGCAACGTCAAAGTTTACACCCGAAACTCTGTCATATTTCAAAGCCTGACTTGAAACCTCAGTTACAAGATGGGATATATTGCTGTTATACGCGTTGTCAAAGTGGCGGTAAAATTCGATCGCCTCGGGAGTGGTTATGTGTGATTCTATGTTAATAACACCATCATACGTATCAATAGACGATATTACAGCGCATGAAGGCTTGTTTACAGCCTTAAGATAAAGGTCAAGTATGGCTCTGATATAGTAAGTAACGGTGCTTTTTCCCTTTGTTCCTGTAATTCCGACAGAAACGAGCTTTGCGGGAGCATTATCAAAAAACAGCACAGCCAAAATAGGCATAGCTTTTCTGATATCAGAAACAAGAATTTCGTTATTTCTGCCGTATTCCTTTTGCGTTACGTAGCACAAAGCTCCGTTATTAAGAGCAAAATCAAGATATTCGTCTCTGAAATGAGCGCCCTTACAAACGAACAAGGCGTTGCTTGTTATTTCTCTTGTGTCGTAAGTAAGACATTTGATCTTTTCTTCCAAAAGATTGTCTGATACAGAATGTGAAACGAGTAATCCGTTGTTATCCAGAGCTTTAATATAGTCGGAAATTTTTAAGGATTTCATAAAACCTTTACCGCCTTTTTTTAGTTTATCTATGTTTTAAGCCTCAGCGTTTTTACGCAATGTTTCTATAGCCAAAGAAACGTCCTCTTTGCCGAATACAGCAGAGCCTGCAACAAGAATGTTAGCTCCAGCTTTTACGACAGAATTGATGTTGCTTTCGTTAATACCGCCGTCAACTTCGATGTCGAGAGTGGGGAATAATGCTCTTGCTTCTTTGATCTTGTCGAGCGATTCCGGAATAAAGGACTGACCGCCGAATCCGGGTTCAACTGACATAATAAGAAGCATATCGAATTTTCCTTCAAGGTGCTTGATCTCGCTTATGGGAGTCTTGGGTTTGATTGAAAGACCTGCTTTTATACCGAGAGAATGGATCTTTTCCAACGTTTCTTCAACGTTTTCACAAGACTCATAATGGATAGTGATTATATCGCTTCCCGCATTATAAAAATCGTCTATATAGCGAATGGGGTCAACTATCATAAGGTGTGTATCGAATACCATTTTGCTCTGGTTACGGATGGATTTTTGAATTCCCGAACCAAGAGAAATATTGGGTACGAAAAGCCCGTCCATAACGTCGATATGTAAGTATTCTGCGCCGCCTTTTTCAGCTTTTTCTACGTCAGAACCGAGCTTTGAAAAATCACATGAAAGTATTGATGGTGAAATTTTTATCATTTGTAGTTTCCTCCGAAAACAGCGTCATCGCTGTTTGAAAAATTAAGATTGTCAAATAAATATGTAAATTCGAAATTTTGTGAATATTAGGTTCGGTGTCGAAAGTAACCAAAACACATAAAATAATATCAGGTATGCAAAACGGAAACCTTACGGAAATGGAAGTTGCCGAAAGGCTAAAATAAAGGATTGTGGGCTTTGTATTCAACCGTAAAAAGCCGTTTTTATATAGATATCTACACTGTACCAAGGCGTAAAAAAAGTAACAGTATTACGGATTTTAAAATAAGTCAAGAGGGGGCAAAATATTGCTCCCTTTTGTTATTTCAGAGTTTTGTGATAAGGCAGACAGAGTGAGCTGATATGCCTAACTTTTCACCGGTAAAACCGAGACCCTCTTCGGTCGTAGCTTTAACGTTGATGCATGATATATCTACAGAATATACATCGGCAATATTTTTCTGCATTTGCTCAATATAGGGACGAACCTTTGGTGCTTGCATAACTAAGGTTGCGTCGATATTTGAGATCTTGTAACCGTTTTCTTTGAGCAGCTCAGCTGTTCTTTTTGCAAGTACAAAGCTGTCTATATTTTTATATTTTTTGTCATTATCGGGGAAGTGAAGGCCGATATCCCCAAGCCCTAAAGCACCGATTACAGAGTCCATTATTGCGTGTATAAGGACGTCGGCGTCAGAGTGGCCGTCAAGCCCTTTTTCGTGTGGTATTTCTACTCCTCCGAGGATAAGCTTTCTGCCTTCAACAAGCTTGTGAACGTCGTATCCGTGTCCGATTCTCATAGCAAATTTTCCTTTGTTTTCTCTGTTGTTTATGATAGCTTCAGCCAAGATCAAATCGTCTTTTGTAGTGATTTTGAGATTGTTTCTTCCGCAGTCTACGAGCTTGATTTTAAAGCCGTAATTTTCAACGAGCATACAGTCGTCGGTTGCGGCAAATCCCTCTTTTTTTGCCGTATATGCACACGCTCTGTAAATGTCGGTTTTAAACACCTGAGGTGTCTGAGCACCATATGCGTGGTTTCTGTCGGGGGTTGATTCAATATTCATAGACGAATCAGCCATTTTTAACGTATCGTATACTTTGGTGGCAGCACAAGCACAGCCCGAAGCAAACGCTTGCTTCATAACGTCGCTTATATTTTCTTTTGTAATAAGGCATCTGACTCCGTCGTGAATACAAACGTAATCTGCTTTTTCAGATATAACTTTAAAACCATTTAAAACGGAATCTTGCCTTGTTTTTCCACCTTTTACGATCTGTTTAACCTTCGTCAGAGAATATTCATTTATCATTTCGGTGTAGAGTTCGATCTCCTCAGCTTTTGAAACGATAACGATCTCGTCAATGAAGGGGGATGATTGAAAAACAAGAAGTGTTCTTGTGATGATAGGCATACCGCAAACTTCCATAAACTGCTTGGTTATTCCGTCAGTATTCTGCATACGAGAACCGCTGCCGCCGACGGTAACGATGGCGCTTGTATAAGGTTTTACAAAACGGGAAAGCATAATTCTTTCCGTCGTTTTTTTCAATGTGTTTGAAATGGTGTTTGAAATCTTGCCCATACCATACTCCGATCAGTGATTTTTGTTCGTGATAGCATATACATAGTCATTATATCACAACTTGGCACAGAAAATCTACTGTTTTTTAATATTTTAAAAAAATAATTTGATTATTTTAATTTTATAAAAAAATATGCTGAAAAGTATGCAAAAAGTTTTGCAAAGTATTTGCAAAATCAAATATATATGTTATAATATATAAAATATAAATTAAATTTGGGCGGTGGTTATTATAAACGAATATATTTCAAATCTCGTGAAGACGTTTAAAGGGCAGCTTAACGCTCTTTCGTTCGGGTTGAATGATTTCTTTGATATATTTATTGTTGCTGTGCTTTTGTACTATGTTTACAAATTTATCAGAAACAGACGAGCAGGTAAGCTTGCTATAGGTCTTGGCGTAATTTTGCTCGTAAAGGTGTTGAGTGATATATTCTCGCTGAAGGCGTTAGGGTTTATAATAAGCAACTTCTTCCAGATCGGTTTGCTTGCGATCGTTATTCTTTTCCAGCCTGAGCTTCGTTCAGCGCTTGAGCAAGCAGGCGGTACATCTCTCAAGGGGTTAAAGAATCTCGGTGAAAAGCACGTGGAAAATACAGAGCATTTGATAAACTCTGTGTGCGATGCAGCTTGTGAGATGGCAAAAGAAAAGACGGGTGCATTGATAGTGTTTGAAAACAGAACGGGACTTAATGACATTATCTCCAGCGGCACGATCGTTAATGCTGATATGTCCTCGTTCCTTCTCAAGAATATATTCTTTCAAAATACACCTTTGCATGACGGTGCTGTAGTAGTTAGAGACGGACGCGTATACGCTGCGGGATGTTTATTGCCTTTATCTGAAAATACAAAAATTGCAAAACAGCTTGGTACAAGACACAGAGCGGCAATTGGTCTAAGTGAGGTAAGTGATGCCTTGGTGCTTGTGGTATCAGAGGAAACTGGTTGTATTTCACTTGCTCAGGACGGTGTTATGCGCAGAAACTTTGGGTATGCGAGCTTAAAGAAGGAATTAACGGCATTTTTAGCCCCTGCAGATGAAGAGACTCCGAAAAAGAGACTTAAGGATATTGCAAAGAAGAAATTTGAGCGAAACGAAAAAGCACCGAAGGAAACTAAAAAGAAAAAAGACAAACCCGAGGTAGATGTCGAAAAGATTGGACTTGATTTATTTGATGGAGATGCTGAAGAATGAATAATAACAACTCTATGGAACAAAACGAAAACAGAGCAACGTCCGCCCGTTCGGGAAGAGTGCTTGATTTTATAGCCAAGATCCTTTGTCCCGTTATTGCTTTTTTCTTGTGGTTTTATGCTATGAGTACTGACGTAGTAACACTCGAAAGAGATTTTACAGTTCCCGTACAGTTTGAAAACGAAGCTGCTTTGACAGAAAAAACAGGATGGTCTGTTTTGTCGGGGAAGGACAGTAAGATAGTTGTTACGATCAAGGGTAAGAGAAATATTGTAAATAAGATTACCGAAGACGATATATTTGCATTTGCGGATGTGTCCGGAGTTGAGAGCCCCGGAAGACAGGTTCTTGATATAAAGACGTCAGCTCCGAGTGAATGTGAAATTATAAACGTATCAGCATCAAGCGTATCACCTTTTATTGACAAGAAGGTTACGAAAACAGTACCGGTGAAGGTGTCTGTGTCGGACTATGTGATCAGCTCTGAGTTAAAGCATGATGACCCGACTGCCAATTACGTTGAGGTATCGGTAACCGGACCTGAATCGGAGATACACAGAATTTATGAAGCAAGAGCAGACCTGTCTCTTGGAAATATGAGCTTGGTACAGACGATAAACTCGTCTTGCTCAATGAAGCTTTATGATGAAAAAGGCGACGTTGTGTCAAGCAACTATATCACAATGTCTACAAGAACTGTAAACGTAACCGTAAGAGTTTATGCAGAAAAGGAAATTCCGTTGACTGTAGATTATAAGCACGGATATTTCAATACCAAGAACGTTAACGTTACGATATTGCCGGGAAGCATTAAGCTCAGAGGTGAGCCTTCGTTGATCTCAAAGCTTGATAAGATAAATATAGCAACACTTGACGAGAAGATGTACACAGAAAACAGCTCGCAGAAGGTATCGATAGCTATTCCTGACGGATTTACGATAGTAAGCGGTGAAGAGACGGCAGAAATACGCGTCGAGCATATTGGAACGACCACCAAACAGCTTACCGTAAAAAATATTATCGTAGCGAATTCAGGCGGTCTTAACTGTGAATTGCAGACAAAGACGTTGAACGTTACAGTGAGAGGTTCTGCAAACCTTTTAAAACAGATCACAGAAGAAAATATAACAGTTACAGCCGATATGAAAAACTATTCTACAGGCAGTGGAATAACGGTTGTTCCCGCTACTATCAATTTCTCGGCTGAATATGAAAATACCGTATACGAGCTTGGAAATTATAACGTAACGGTAAATATAAAATAAGACAAAATCAAGAATTACGGAAAGAATTATGCAGATTGTATTAAGAGATATAAGACTTAGCGCTGACGCATCGGATAAAGATGCTTGTGCAGTTGCGAAAAAACAATTAAATATGCACTTCAGCGCTGACTCTTTTTCTGACATTTACGTGTACAGAAAATCTATTGATGCAAGGCACGTAAATAATATTACGTCGGTTTTTTCCGTGTGTGCTTACGTTGATTGCGAAACAGCTAACGAAGATATTTTAAAAAAACTCAACGCCACCGTCCTCGAAGACGGTGGAATTGACGTTGAATACGGAGAAAAAATTTCAGAATACCGTCCGCTTATAGTCGGCTTTGGGCCTGCAGGTATGTTTTGCGCACTTGTTCTGGCAGAAAACGGATACAGACCCATAGTTATTGAACGCGGCGGAAATATATCCGATAGAAACAGAAGTGTAACAGCTTTCAGAGAGAACGGTGTACTTGATACAGAGAGTAACGTTCAATTTGGCGCAGGCGGTGCAGGAACTTTTTCAGACGGCAAGCTTGTTACAAGAATAAACGATAAGAAATGCAGATACGTTATAGAAACGTATCATAAACACGGGGCACCCGATAGCATACTTACAAGTGCTAAGCCCCATATAGGAACAGATAATTTAGGCAGAATCGTAACTTCTATCGAACAGACGATAATAGATAACGGTGGAGAGATCCACTATAATACGCGATTTGAGGGTTATTCTAAGACAAAAGATGGAATAAAGGTAAGAACAAGAAAGGGCGAATTTGTGTGTAGCTCACTTGTTTTGGCGACAGGCCACAGCGCGAGAGATACTTATAAAAATCTTGCAGCACAAGGACTTGAGATGATCCCGAAGGCTTTTTCCGTAGGCGTAAGAGTAGAACAGCTCCAAGAGGAGATAAACAGATCCATTTACGGCAAATACGCGTCAAAGCTCGGTAACGCAGAATATAATTTTTCATTCCGTAAGGGCGACAGAGCCGTATATACGTTTTGTATGTGTCCGGGCGGACAGGTCGTTGAAGCGGCATCCGAGGAGAATACGGTAGTTGTAAACGGCATGAGCAACTATTTGCGCGACGGTAAGAATTCCAACGCAGCATTGGTTGTTTCGGTTTTACCCGAGGATTGCGGAAGCGGACTTTTTGACGGAATGAATTTCCAGAAACATCTTGAAAGCAAGGCTTTTGATATGGGTGGCAGAAATTACGGCGCGCCCATACAGACTGTCGGCGATTATCTTTTGGGTGAATCAAAAAATAAGCCGACAAGAATAATACCCACTTATATGAACGGCGAAAGAAACAGAGTTTGCGATTTAAATGCTCTGTTTCCCGAATATGTAAATTCCTTCTTAAAAGAGGGGTTGGTAAGGTTTGAAAAGAAGGTAAAGGGTTATGCCCCCATTGACGCTGTTATGACGGCTGTTGAAACAAGAACCTCATCCCCTATAAGAATCGTAAGAACAGATATGATGTGTTCTCCTACCGACGAGGATATATTCCCGTGCGGAGAGGGAGCAGGATATGCGGGCGGTATAACGAGCGCCTCGGTAGACGGTATCAGAACTGCTTTAAGCGTTATGAAGAAATACAGACCTTTTTAAAATCAATAGGTCTTGATACTGTTAGAAAGGGTTGAAAATCAGACCCTTATATGTATTTTCACATATTATGATTAGATTTACGATGTTTTGTGTGTTAATGTGAAAATACGACCTTAATTATGTAAAAAAATGAAAGTGAGATATAAAGAGATGGTGAAAAAAAGAGAATGGCATATTAAGTGCGATAATTCAGAAAATATTGCCGATATTAAGGCTATTGCAGAAAAACTTGGGTTAAAGCCTTTGACCGCAAGATTGCTTTATAATCGAGGATATACTACTGCAGATATGGCAGAGGGCTTTATCAAGAACGAAAGTATATCGTTCCACGATCCTTTTTTGCTCAAGGATATGGATAAGGCAGTAGACAGAATTATGAGCGCTTTGGAGAACGGAGAAAAGATAGTAATATACGGAGATTATGACGTTGACGGAGTAACTTCGGTAAGTATTTTGTATTTGTATCTTAAGGACAAGGGCGCAGACGTAAGCTATTATATTCCGAGCAGAACGGGTGAAGGTTACGGAATCAATCCGTCAGCTATTGAAAGTCTTGCTGAAAAAGAGGTCAAGCTTCTTATAACTGTTGATACGGGTATAACAGCAGTAAGCGAAACAGAGTATGCTAAAAAGCTTGGACTTGACGTTTTGATAACAGACCACCACGAATGTCAGAGCGAATTGCCTGATGCTTGCGCTATTGTAAACCCCAGACGAGCTGACTGCTCTTATCCTTTTAAGGAGCTTGCAGGCGTTGGTGTTGTGTTTAAGCTTCTTTGCTCGCTCGAATCTACATATTGCGAAAAAAACAATATAGAAAAGGATTGCATAGAATATATATGCAATACGTACGGTGACGTTGTTGCGATAGGTACTGTTGCGGACGTTATGCCTCTTGTTGACGAAAACAGACTTATTGTAAGCCGCGGATTAAAGCTTATAGACAATACAAAGAGAATTGGAATTCAGGCTCTTCTCGAATTGTCGGGAGCAGTTTCCGGAGACAAGAACGGACAGAAGAAAAAACGCAGAATTACGTCAACGCTTATCAGTTACGTTATAGCTCCGAGAATAAATGCCGCAGGAAGAATAAGTGATGCGACAAGGGCTGTTGAGTTGTTTTTGAGTGAGACTCCCGTGGAAGCTCGTATAATTGCTGAGGAATTGTGCGAGACCAACCGCACACGTCA
>SVRB01000034.1 GCA_015065045.1 Oscillospiraceae bacterium
AAGTATGACACGTACGTTATTATGGACGAAGTTTACGAGCATATAATCTACGCGCCTCATAAGCATACTTATATGAACAGTCTCCCCGGTATGTGGGAAAGAACCATAAGCTGCAGCAGCTTGTCAAAGACTTATTCGATTACAGGTTGGAGACTCGGTTATGCTATCGCTCCCCAGAATATTATGGACAGAATCAAGCAGTATCACGATTTTAATACTGTTGGTGCGCCCTCTCCTCTTATGGAAGCGGCAGTTGCGGGACTTGAGTTGCCCGACAGCTACTATGAGGAATTCGGTCAGCACTATGCTCATATGAAGAAGATATTCACAGAGGGACTTGACAGACTTGGTATTGAATATTCCGATCCTCAGGGAGCATATTTTGTTCTTGCAAATATTGGTCAGTTTATGAAGAAAGGACAGACGGACGTTGAATTCTGCGAACAGTTGGCAGAAAAGGTAGGAGTCGCGGCTGTTCCCGGAACGTCATTCTTTATGGAAGACGTAAGAGATATCGTAAGACTTCACTTTGCAAAGAAAGACGAAACACTCTATGATGCTCTCGAAAGACTTGGCACAATCAAGCAGAAGCTCGGTTAATTAAATAAAAACAAACACCCCGACAGATTTCTCTGTCGGGGATAATTATTTAATATTGTATATTTCCATTTGTACACTTAACGATACAGCCTTGCGGAAGAACAACTAAGTCTTTACCTTCAATAGAGTTCCACTCTTCTTTTGTTCCGTTGTAGGTAACATTCATCAAGTTGGTACAGTCTTCAAAAGGTGACTCTCCAAAAGACTTTACAGTTTTGGGGATGGTGACGCTTTTTAGAGACTTACAGTTGAGAAAAGCTTTGTATTCAACATTTGTTACACCCTCAGGAATTACAAACGTCTCTATACTGTAGCAATCCCAAAATGTCTGATCTATGATTGTTGTAACGCCTTTAGGTAGTTTTATATCTGTCAGGTTATAACAAAACGCAAATGCTCCCCAACCTATATACGTTACACTGTCGGGGATAGTTACGCTTTTTAATCCCGTACAATAGGCAAATACTTCGGCGCGTATGTATTTTACTCCGTCAAGGATTGTAACTTTTGTTAAATCGGTGCAATTCCAAAATGTATCTGCATTAATTTCCGTTACACCACCGGGAATGATCATCTCTTTTAGGCTTCTGCATTCTCTAAATGCTGAACCACCAATAAATGTAACGGTATCGGGAATAGTGATATCTTTTAGATTTACACATTGGTAAAACAAGTTTTCTTGAATTTCTGTCAAATTGCAAGGAAGTGTTACTTTTGTCAAGTTGCTGCAATTTGCAAATGCGTAGCTTCCTATACTTATCACAGTGTTTGGGATTTCAATGCTCAATATATCGCCATTACCCATAAAAGCTTTTTCACTGATAGCTGTAACGCTTTTGTCATTATATTTTTCGGGAATTACAATATCAGTATCAGTGCAAGTGCCGATGCCTGTAACTGTATACCCCGTATCATTTTCCAAATACGATAACCCTGTTGAACCTGAAGGAATAACTTTTGTATCTAATATAGTTTTACAAGCATGGCATATAAGATATAACTCACCGGATTCATATTTTGTAGATTGTGTGATGGTTACCCATTCACATTGTATGTGTTCCATTAGTGAAATAGTTTCTTTTTCTGTTTCTCCGCAATCGCACTTTCGTTCTCGTGCGCCTTTTTCGGTACAGGTGGGATCTTTGGTAATTTCCCAATCACTCCACTTGTGTGAATGATTGCTGCAAGAAGTCATTATGAAAACTGATGTCATAAAAACACATAAAACGAATATCCCAAGATGAAAAAACTTTTTCATATTAGACCTCCTTTTTTACAAAAAAGTATTAGAAAGTAAGTGTAATATCCTGCTTTATACGGATATTACTCGTCAATACATTATATCATATTTTTATTGTAATTACAATACACTTTTTGTGAAAAAAGCGACTTTTTAACACATGGTGGTGTTGAGTTATTAGAATCAATGATAAAACAAACACCCCGACAGATTTCTCTGTCGGGGTGTTTTATATAGCTTATATTATTTTGCAATAAATCTGTAAACCTTTGTTTCGAAGTCGCCCTGAGGCATCTGAGGATAGATACCGAAGTTCATCCATGATGCACCTGTCATAGACATTTCGAGTTCAGCAACCTCGTAAACAGTATCGGCGTCAAGACCTTCGGGGTAGATTCTGAGCTCGGGCTCGTTGAAGTTTTCAAGCATTTTCATAACGGTAAGCTTTGCCTTCTTCTTATCGGGAGAAACTACCTGAATTGCAAAGTAGTTTGAATCGCCGAAGGGAGCGTTAAGTCTGTAAATATCACCGTCGAATACCAAATCTTCATCAGCCTTGTATGCTGCGATCTGCTTCGGAATTTCTTCAAGCTCTTCTTCTGTCATCTTTGTTGTGTCAAGCTCGTAGCCTGTAGCGCCCATGTGTGCGAGATCTGCTCTTGCGTAAAGCTTAGTAATATGCTTAGCGCGTCTGTTGGGAGATTCTGTTACGTGGCAGGACATAGATGAGAACGGATATACGAAAGAAGTACCGTACTGGATCTTTGCTCTTGCGGGAGCGTCTGTTTGGTCACTTGTCCAGATCTGAGGGAAGTAGTACAATACGCCCGCGTCAAAACGTGAACCACCGCTTGAGCATCCTTCAAAGAGAACGTCGGGGTTAGCGTCAACTATGCGTTCAAATAAGTCGTAAAGACCGAGAATCTGTCTGTGATATGTTTCCTTCTGTCTGTCAACGGGAAGTGCCAATGAATAGCCTTCAGCAAGGTCTCTGTTGCAGTCCCATTTTACGTAGTCGATTTCGTGATCTCTGATGATCTTGTTTATAGTTGTTGCAAGATATTCTCTTACTTCTTCTCTTGTAAGGTCGAGCATAAGCTGTCTTCTTGCTTCAACGGGTTCTTCATCGGGAGTACGCAATGCCCATTCGGGATGTGCTCTGTAAAGGTCACTGTCTCTGTTCACCATTTCGGGCTCGAACCAAAGACCGAAACGCATACCCTTGTCATGTGTAAAGTCGATAAGGTCTTTCAAAGTACCTTCCATCTTTTCTTCGTTTACAAACCAGTCGCCGAGACCTGATGTTTCGTCATCGCGCTTGCCAAACCAACCGTCGTCAAGAACGAATGTGTCAATACCCGTTCCTGCAACAGTTTCAACGATAGAGCGAAGCTTTTCCATAGTGAACTTGAATCTTGTAGCTTCCCAGTTGTTGATAACGATGGGACGTGATTTTTTAACAAATCTTTCAGGAATAAGAGCATTACGGAAGATGTTGTGGAATTCACGGCTCATACCCGAATAACCCTTATCTGAGAATACGAGTACTGTTTCGGGAGACTGGAAGCTTTCTCCGGGCTCGAGCTTCCAAGAGAAGTCGAAGTCGGAAAGACCACCCGTTACACGAACGATACCCATAGGTGTTCTTTCAGCGGAGATAGCGTGAGAGCCGGAATAGATTATATTGATACCGTATGCGATACCTGAATTTTCTGAAGTTTCATTAAGACCGATCGCCATGAATGGATTCATGGATGCTGAGGAGATACCTCTCTTTGAGTCAATAGTGAAAATACCTCTATCGAGAGATGTCTGCTTAACATGTGTTTCAGCACCGGCGCCACCTGCGAGATATGTTGCTTTCCAATCACGGTTGGGAAGTGAGAATGAAAAGCTGTACGCACGGTTTACTCTGATATTGTCATTTCCTGTGTTTTCGATCTTCATACTGCGGGCAATAACAGATGCGTCTTCGTATACAGTATAATAAAGGATAACCTTAGCTGTCTTTGCGCGAAGTGTAATAGCAAGAGTTTCGCCGTATCTAAGGGCAGGAAGTCCGTCAAGCTTGGGCTTTTCTTTCAATATTTCATAACCCTCGAAAACAAGGTCGCTTCTTCTGCTTCCGTTAGCGTATTCGAGAATCAAGCTGGGCTCATAGTAGTCACCCGCGTAAGGAGTTTCAATTTCCTTCGGAATAGACGTAATATCGTATTTAACGTCGTTTTCATCATAAACGTATACAGCGTGCGAGCGTCCTTTTTCAGAGTATGTAGTAAAGATCAAATCTCTGCCTACTCTTTTTCCAAAGTAAAGATGCTCAAGAATACCTAACTTGTTTATTCCGAAAGCGTATGTAGTTTCTTTGCTTTCAAGATAGAATATCTTGCTTTGTTCATCAAAAAAAATTCCCATAGAGTCTTTGTCCTCTCTTTTTGTATATAAACTAATTTTTTACAAAACATATCTTATATCATTGTATCATATTATATTTCCATTTTCAAGTGATATAGGGGATTTTAAACAGCCAAAAAACAAACTTGATAAAAATTTTTTTGTGTGATATACTTTGTATAGTAACAAAAAATAAAAAATAAGGGGTTAGTATGGAAAAAAATAAACTGAATCGAAAATTCTTAGCGGCTCTCTGGATATTCAGCCTTACGGGCCAGATCGCTTGGGTCATTGAAAATATGTACTTTAACGTCTTTATCTACAAGATGTTTAACGCTGATGCAAACGCCATATCTATGATGGTAGCTGCATCCGCTGTATCTGCAACCATAACGACAGTTATTATAGGCGCGTTGTCGGATAAAATAGGTAAGAGAAAAATATTTATCTGCGGTGGATATATATTGTGGGGAATAACCATTTTAAGCTTTGCTTTGATAAGAAAAGACGTTCTTCAGGTTATTTTCCCGGCAGCATCAACGGCGGCTGTGGGGATTACGCTTGTAATCATAATGGACTGCGTTATGACATTTTTTGGTTCATCAGCAAATGATGCTTGCTTTAACGCTTGGCTTACAGATTTGACAGACAACACGAACAGAGGGACTGCTGAGGGTATAAACTCGATGATGCCCCTTCTCGCTATGTTGGCAGTTTTTGGCGGATTTATGTCTTTTGATTTAAACAAGGCTGAAAGCTGGACTGTTATTTATTTGATCATAGGTATTGCCGTATTCTTGATAGGCATTATCGGTATATTCCTTATTGACGAGTCGGGTAAAAAGATCAGCGAAAACAAGAATTATTTTTCAAATATCGTATACGGTTTTCGTCCGTCGGTTATTAAACAGAACAAGATTTTGTATATAACCTTAGGCGCATTTGCTGTGTTCGGAATATCAATACAGATATTTATGCCTTATCTTATTTTGTATTATAACGTAACTCTGAAGATGGATAATTACGTTATTATTATGGCACCCGCTATATTGATAGGCGCGATATTTACAGCGCTTTACGGAAGACTTTATGACAAGCACGGCTTTAAGAAAACGATAATTCCGTCAATAGTTTTGTTGTGCATAGGCTACATTATGCTGTATATTTTCAAGTCAACGGCATTTGTATTTATAGGCTCACTCCTTATGATATGCGGTTTTCTTTCGGGAACTGCAATATTCGGAGCTATGATAAGAGATTACACTCCCGCAGGCAAGGCAGGAATGTTTCAGGGGCTTCGTATAGTCGGACAGGTGCTTATTCCGGGAATTATAGGCCCTGCTGTCGGCGCATATGTTTTGAGAAATGCAGAAACAATAATTAACGATGACGGAACTACCTCGTTTGTGCCTAATGCAAATATCTATATGGCAGCATTGGCTGTGGCTGTAATGCTGTTTATAGTTTTGTTTATTCAGTTTGCAGTTATGAGAAAAGAAGTGAAGAAGCATGAGTAAATTTATAGATCTTTATACAGAAGAAGGGGAGAATTTACCCGATATCCCGTGGAATGAATACCCGAGACCGCTTTTGAAGAGAGATTCATTTTTCTGTCTTAACGGAGAGTGGAATTTTGGTGTATGCGTCGGCGATAATGAGGTAGATTTTCAAAAGATAACAGTACCGTATTCACCCGAAAGCTTATTGTCGGGTATAAATAAGACCTATGATGAAACGGAATACGATTATTTATTATATAAAAAAGAATTTGTATTGCCCGAAGGATTTAAAAACGACAGAGTATTGTTGCATTTCGGAGCTGTCGGAAATTATGCGAAGGTGTACGTAAACGGCAGATTTTTTGGTGAGCATATCGGTGGATATGACCCGTTTTTCTTTGATATTACCGAGGTACTATGCGAGAAAAATACCATAGTCGTACACGCGAAAAACTTTTTAAAAGGCAACGTGCTTCCGTACGGTAAGCAAAGCAGAAAAAGGGGTGGAATGTGGTATACGCCAACGTCGGGAATATGGCAGACGGTATGGCTTGAAAGTGTGCCCGAAAAGTATATAAAATCGCTTAAAACAGACGTAAAGGGAAACAGAGTACGAATAAAGGCTGACGGAATAGACAGAGCTAAGGTAGAACTTAAGACAGAGAACGGCGTTCTGAACTTTGAAATGGCGAATTCAGTTTGTGAATTTGAGATTGAGAATAGGGTAGAGTGGTCGCCCGAAAATCCGTATTTGTACTATTTTTCAGTCGAGAGTGAATATGATAAGATAGAATCATATTTTGCTTTTCGTGAGCTTGAAATAAAGACTGTTGACGGATATAAGAGGCTGTGCTTAAACGGTAAACCATACTTTTTTCACGGACTTCTTGACCAAGGATATTGGAGTGACGGCGGTATGACACCGCCATCGCCTAAGTCTTACGAAAAGGATATTATGGCGATGAAATCTCTTGGTTTTAATATGCTCAGAAAGCATATTAAAATTGAGCCTGCAAACTTTTACTATGATTGCGATAGACTTGGCATGATTGTTTTTCAGGATATGATAAACAACGGAGACTATAATTTCATAAGAGATACCGCGTTGCCAACCATTGGGGTAAAAAAGTTAAATGACAAATTGCTCCATCGCGATAAAAAAACAAGGGAAGCGTTCAAGGACTATATGAAAAAGACCGTTGAATTGCTGAAAGGCTACCCCTGTATATGTTGCTATACGATATTTAACGAGGGCTGGGGACAATTCTGCGGCACGGAAATGTACGGAGAATTGAAAAAACTCGATAATACAAGATTTATTGATACAGCTTCGGGGTGGTTTGATCCTGTTATGTCTGACGTAGACAGTGAGCACGTTTACTTTAGAAAAGTTAAGCTGAAATCAAAGAAAAGACCGCTTGTTCTCTCGGAGTTTGGTGGATATTCCTATAGGGTTAATGGGCATATATTTAACCCCGAAAACGAGTATGGATACGGTAAATATTCAAACCGTGAAGGGTTTGTGGAAGCATTTCGTAAGCTCTATGAAACGGAGATACTTCCGCTTGTAAGATCAGGACTTTGCGCATCTGTCTATACGCAGGTATCCGATGTTGAAGATGAAACGAACGGACTCTTTACGTACGATAGACGTGTATTAAAGATAAAACCCGAGGAATTTTCCGACATATCGGAAAAATTGAAAACAATTTAATAAAAGTTTTTGCGTTTTATAAAAGGGGCTTTTTTCAAAAGCCCCTTTTACGTTGATAAAAAATGTTTATAAGTTTTGAGGGAGTCAAGAGGGCACTTTTTCAAAAGTGCGCATATAAAATATTATTTTGAAAAAATAGTAAATAATTATATTTAAAGTTTTTGCGGATTCCAAAGGAGCTTTTTTCAAAAGTGCGCCTCTTGTGTGGGTTCGGGAGCAAAGCTCCTGACAGTATGTGCTTCTATATCTGTAGGGGGCGACGTCCCCGGCGCCCCGTAATGGTGCAAATCTAATTATTACCTCCATCTGACGAGGGAGGTGGCTTTTGCGGAGCAAAAGACGGAGGGAGAGATATTATTTATCTAAATAATATTATCTTTTCTTTTTTTATGTTACTTTCTTGCGTGCCAAGAAAGTAACCAAAGAAGGCACAAGGGGGCGCCGGGGTTCCCCGAGCTGCACGAAGTAAAGCTTGGGGGTTCGCGGGTGGAGGTTTCGATTCCTCCTCCCCCTTGCCCCCAACCACCGAAACGACCGAGGGCGTTCCTCCCTCGGAACCCTCCTTGGTCTGCGGAAAATATGTTGTAGGTTTTGAGGATTACCACCTTTGCACCCCCATCGTCTGCGGAAGATTTATTGTTTAATGAAACGATATTGATATTGGTAGGGGAGGATTTGTTTTTATTATAATTTCACGCGAAAAATAAGTCTTTTTAATGCTTTTGCATTGAACGGGAAAAGGGGATACAAATAAGATCTTTTTCCGTTGGCTGTTTTGTTTGATGCAACGAGAATAAAAGAAAGGATTATCCCGGCAACAAATCCCCACAAGTTAAATAATGCAGTCAAAATTAAAAGCAAAACTCTCATAAATTTGAAAGCATACCCAAGCTCGTTACTCGGCTGAGCAAAATTTGCCAGAGAAACAAAAGCCATATACAAAATAACCTCGGGTATAAACCAACCGCTTTGCACAGCGTACTCACCGAGAATAAGACCACCGATAACGCTAAGCGAATTATTCAACGCGTTTGGTGTGTTCAGTGAAGCGAGTTTGAGTCCGTCTATTGCGAGTTCAAGCAACAATAGCTGTGTAATTACAGGCAAACCGCCCGTATACTTCACTTTTATAAACTCAAGCCACGACGGAAGCCATTCGGGGTTAGTAATCAGCAAATACCAAAGCGGAGTCAAAATAATAGTCAAAACAAAAATAAAAATGCGCAAAAGTCTCATGTAAGACCCAACAAGTGGCGGATGATAATAGTCGCCCGTTTCTTGCATAAAGTCAAAAATTGACGTTGGCAAAATCATAGCCTCGGGTGAGTTATCGCATAAAATTATAACGCTTCCCTCAAGGAGCATAGCGGACGCGGCATCAGGTCTTTCAGTGTATCTTATCTTTGGGAACGGATTATACCATTTTGTTTTTATAAGACATTCGGCAAGGCTTTCGTGCCCCATGCATAGCCCGTAAACGTTTATGTTTTTTATCTTTTTAACAATATTGTCAACGTATTCTTTATCAGCCTTTCCGTCGACGTAAATAACTGCAACGTCGGTTTTTGTATTAGTTCCCACGGTTAGTCTTGTGATCGTCAAAGCAGGGTCGCGTATTCGTTTTCTGATTATGGCTGTATTTTTCAATATATTCTCAACAAAACCGTCTCTTGAGCCACGAATAACTCTTTCGTTTTCGGGTTCGTCAACGTCTCGCGAGGGAAATGAACGGACGTTCAGCATTATTCCGGAGCTTATTCCTTCGATCAGGAAAACCGTTTCCCCTTTCAATACGGAATCCACAAGCGTATCTATATCTTCGGTTTGTTTTGCTTCAATATGCGGAATATGTGAGCTTATAAATTTTGCCGGATTATCCATCTCGCCGTCACCGGTATCATTCATCAAAAACTCAACAACTCGTTCAAGTATATCGCTCTGCACACAGCCGTCGATAAAATACATCTTAGCTTTTTTGTTGTATAACGTCAGCTCTCGCGCGTTTATATCAAAGCTTTCGTCAACGCGCAACTTTTCCTCAAGTTCTTTTACTAATAAATCATAGTTGTTTTCTGCCATAATAATCTCCGTAATTTAATTTATATATAAAACATTATCGGCAAAATTATGTAAATTTATTATGGAGAAAAACAAAAAAGTGCGTGTAAATAACACGCACTTTAAATTTTTATTTAATTAGAATTCGTCGATGTCGATCTTTTCGTTGCAAGCGGGGCAGATGATTTCATCTTCATCATAGTCCTCGTCAATGCAGATCACTTCGTTGCACTTAGGGCATTCAATTTCGAGGAAGCCTTCATCGCAGCAGTCGCAGCAATCATCTTCATCGCAGCAATCGCAATCGCATTCGTCTTCGTCATCACCGAAGAGATAGTCTTCAACGTCGCCGAGATCTTCGTCAAGTTCTTCAGCATAGTCGTTGAGAGTGTCAACAGACTCTTCCATTTCTTCAATTTCGAGAGCCATATCTTCAAGGATATCAACGATTTTTGCAATTACCTTTGTTTCCTGTTTGCTTTCGTCGAGCTGTACGCCTTCAAGATAGCCTTTGAGGTTTGCAATCTTTTCTGTAATTGTCATCATCATAATCAGTACTCCTTATATTTATAAAAAATTACTGTTTTGCTCTTTCGAGGTATTCACCTGTTCTTGTGTCGATCTTAAGAACATCACCGATGTTGATGAAAAGCGGAACCTTGATCTGAGCGCCTGTTTCGAGAGTTGCGGGCTTGGAAGCGCCTGTAGCTGTATCTCCCTTGAAACCGGGTTCTGTATCAGTTACTTCGAGTTCAACGAACATAGGAGGTTCAACTCCGAATACGTTGCCCTTGTAAGAGATGATCTTGCAGAGCATTTCTTCCTTAACGAATCTGAAGTTGTCGCCGAGTTTGCTTTCTTCAAGAGGAAGCTGTTCAAAAGACTCGAGGTCCATGAAGTAATAAAGTTCACCGTCGTTGTAAAGATACTGCATATCCTTGCGTTCAACGTAAGCGTTTTCATATTTATCTGTAGGGCTGAATGTCTTTTCAATAACAGCGCCTGTGATAACGTTCTTAAGCTTTGTTCTTACGAAAGCAGCTCCTTTACCGGGTTTTACGTGCTGGAATTCAATAACCTGAAAAACGTTACCGTCCATTTCGAATGTAATGCCGTTTCTAAAATCGCCTGCTACTACCATTTTGTTTATCCTCCGTTATTTTGGGTCGAATTATAAATATCTAATCCATTTTACACTATTTTCTAATTTTTTTCAAGGGCTTTTGCTTATTTTTTGCCTAAAATTTCTCAATAATGTTAAATTTCTATAAGTCTTTTAGGGGTCATAGTTATATTTTTCGGGCCTTCCTCGCTCATATATATCATATCTTCAATTCTTACGCCGAATTTATTTTCAAGATATATGCCGGGTTCAACTGTAACTATATGTCCTTTTTCGAGCATTTTTTCTTTAGGCGCTGCGGGGGAAAGTCTGGGAGATTCGTGTATCAAAAGACCGACACCGTGGCCGAGCCCGTGACCGAAGCAGCCCTCATATCCCATATTATATATGAAATCACGGGAAATTTTATCAATATTAAAGCAGGATTTTTCTCCGTTCATTATTGCGTTTATTGCCAACTCCTGAGCTTCAAGAACGGTGTTATATACCTTTTTCATTTCTTCGGTTGCTTTTCCGATAGACACCGTTCTTGTCATATCGGAATGATAACCCTTGTATACTGCGCCGAAATCAAGTGTCAAAAATCCTTTTTCGAGCTTTACGTTGCGGGGCACTCCATGGGGGAGCGAGGAAGCTTTTCCCGATACAGCAATCGTATTAAAGGAAATGCCGTCGGCTCCGTTTTTCTTCATGAGATATTCAAGGTATGCTGCAACCTCTTTTTCGGTCATATTCAAGTCCAAATCAGAAAGAAGCATATCAAGAGATTTTTCGGCAATTCTCTGAGCTTTTATTACGTATTCTGCCTCAATATCCGACTTGTATTCTCTTAAATTTTCGAGTATATTTCCCGCCGGGACAAAGCTTACTCCACAGAATGTATTTTCGAACATTTTCAGTTCGGAATACGTTACTGAATTATCCTCAAAAAGAAGCGTTTTTACATCGTTTTCTTCAAGGATTTTTTGTATATTTCCATCTTTCAAGCCTTTGAAAATTACAATTTCAAAATTCTTATCAGCTTCGTTTTTTGCGGCCTCCGCATATCTGAAATCGGTGATAAGATACGCTTTGTTTTTTGTAACGATGACGTATCCGTCAGAGTATTCAAAATCCGTAAAATACAGACGGTTTGTTTCCGATGAAATAAGTATTCCGTCAGACATTGACTTGATTATTTCTCTTAATTTTTCTAACTTTGTCATAATGAAAAACCTCTTTATACAGAAAAATACGTTTTCTATTATTACTTTAACATTATAAATCAAAAACTATGCTTTTGTCTACAAGTTTTTTATATTTTGCTTAAGTATAAATAATTAGTCACGTGATTGTTGACAAAATATAGTGTATAAGATATAATATATTATTATATTACCATGAAAGGTAAAAATGATATGATAAGAAGTATGACTGCTTACGGCAGAGCTACGGGCAGTGCCGAAGGCAAAGAAATTACAGCTGAAATAAAATCGGTCAATTCCAGATTTTTGGATTGTAATATTAAGATATCCAGAATGTACAGCTTTTTGGAAGACAGAGTACGTGAGTATATACAGACCAAGGGTATTAAACGCGGTAAGATCGATATATACATAGGCGTTGACGTGCTTGAAAAGGTGGGCGTTGAGTTAAGACTTGACGAAGCGTATACTGAAAGCTATATCAAGGCTCTTGAAAACTTGCGCGACAGATTCGGACTTAAGGATGATATATCCGTAATGAGAATTGCTCAGAACAGAGATATATTTGCTGTTGTAACTCCCGATGAGGATATGGAAAAGGATTGGGAGGTAATAAGACCTGTTCTTGACAGTGCGATAGATATGTTTATTGCACAGAGAGAGCGCGAGGGTGAAAAGCTTAAGGCTGATCTTTTGATCAAGAAGGCGAACCTTATGGAGATGGCAGACAGAATAGAAAAAATGTCGGCTGAATGTATAGAGGCTTACAGCGCAAAGCTTGAAAACCGTTTGAGACAGGTTCTTGAAAAGCATAATATCGAGATCGACTCAGCGAGAATATTGACAGAGTGCGCTATATTTGCGGACAAGGTTGCCGTTGATGAGGAGGTCGTAAGACTTCGCAGTCATTTTGATGAATTTGATAAGATCCTTGAAAACGGCGGCGCTGTGGGTAAGAATATGGATTATCTCTTGCAGGAAATGAACAGAGAGGTCAATACTACAGGCTCAAAGGCAAACGATGCCGATATGGCTCATTTGGTTGTTAATATGAAGAGTGAGCTTGAAAAAATAAGAGAGCAGATACAGAATCTTGAATGAGGTCAAGTATGTTATTTATAAATATTGGTTTTGGTAATATGGTTGCGGCAAACAGAGTGGTTGCGATCTCGTCTCCCGATTCATCGCCTATCAAGCGTCTTGTTCAGGACGCAAAGGAAGAGGGAAG
>SVRB01000035.1 GCA_015065045.1 Oscillospiraceae bacterium
GGGTGTAGGGAACAAGATTTTTATATTTTTGACTAAAAAATCTACTCATTTTAATTCTCCCTGGTATTATTCAAAACGTATTGTTGCGCTTTTTGCATGTGCGGTAAGACCTTCTTTTTCTGCAAAGTATGCAACGTCTTTAGCAACTTTTTTGAGCGCATCTTTTGTGTAATATGTATACTGTGTTTTCTTTATAAAGTCGTCAACAGATAAGGGACTTGAGAATTTTGCAGTTCCGCTTGTCGGAAGTGTATGGTTGGGTCCTGCATAGTAATCGCCAAGACTTTCCGGACAATAACGTCCCATAAATATTGAACCTGCGTGTTTGATCTTATCAAGATAATCAAAGGGATTATCAACACAAAGCTCGAGATGCTCTGGAGCAATTTCGTTTGCTATCTCTATTGCTGAATCAAGTGTATCAGCAACAATAATCTTTCCATTGTTGTCTATCGATTCTCTTGCGATATCTTGTCTTTCGAGCATAGAAAGCTGTTTTTCGATTTCTTCCTGAACCTTAATAGCGAATTCCATAGAATCGGTAACAAGAACAGCGCTTGCGAGCTTATCGTGTTCTGCCTGCGAAAGAAGATCTGCTGCAGTAAATTTAGGGTCTGTATTTGCATCGGAAACAACAAGTATTTCAGAAGGTCCTGCAATCATGTCGATTGATACGTTTCCGAAAACCTGTTTTTTAGCTTCGGCTACGAATGCGTTTCCGGGGCCGACTATTTTGTCTACCTTGGGAATAGATTCTGTTCCGAAAGCTAAAGCTGCGATAGCTTGCGCGCCGCCTACCTTAAATATCTTGTCCACCCCTGCAATTTTAGCCGCAGCCAAAATAACAGGATTGATTTTACCGTTATTAGAGGGGGGAGTTGTAATTACAACTTCCTTTACACCTGCTATTTTTGCGGGGATAGAGTCCATAAGGACTGTTGAAGGGTAAGCAGCTGTGCCACCGGGAACGTAAAGACCGGCTCTGTCAACGGGGATGATTTTCTGTCCGACAACGATACCGTCTTCGTCGTTTATAATAAAGCTGTTTCTCACTTGTTTTTCGTGGAATTTTCTAATGTTTTTTGCAGCCTTTTCAAGTATTTCAATAAATTCAGCAGGAACACTCTCAAAAGCTTCGTTAATTTCTTCTTCTGATACCTGAAGTGTTGTTAATTTTGCCTTATCAAACTTTTCGCAGTATTCGATAAGTGCCTTGTCTCCGTTTGTCTTAACGTTTTCCAATATTTCAGCAACAATTGATTCAACGTTAAAAGAGGGAACAACGCGTGAAAATATATCTTTATTTTCTACTTCACCGTATTTTAAAATTCTAATCATTTTTTAGCCTCTATCTGCGCGGAAATTTCGCGTATGATTTTTTCGATTTGAGTATTTTTGAATTTAAAGCTTGATTTGTTTGCGATAAGACGTGCGCTGATAGGGAAGATGGTTTCTTTTACTTCGAGATTATTTTCTTTTAAAGTAGTACCTGTTTCCACAATATCAACAATAACGTCGGAAAGTCCCAAAATAGGCGCAATTTCAATCGAACCGTTAAGGTGGATCATATCTATTTCGCGGCCCTTAAGCGAATAAAAGTTTTGAGCTATGTTGGTGAATTTTGTGGCAACTCGAAGTGTTTTTTGTGGATCATCCTTGAATTCCTTCTTAGCAGCCACAGCCATTCTGCATTTTCCTATATCAAGGTCAAGAAGTTCGTACACGTCGGGATTATATTCGAGAAGTATATCTTTTCCTGCAACCCCGATGTCAGCAGCGCCTCTTTCAACGTATACAGCGGAGTCGGAGGGTTTAACCCAGAAATAGCGAACACATAATTCTTCGTTTTCGAAGATAAGTTTTCTGTTATTTTCTTTTATAGAGGGGCATTCAAAACCTGCTTTTTCAAACATTTCATATACTTTTTCGCCGAGTCTGCCCTTAGGTAAAGCAATATTAAGCATGGTTTTCAATGATTATCACCCCTTTATCGTTTAATTTGAGAAGCTGTTTGTATTTTACGTCAGCGGGAACGCTTTTTTGTGCCATAACACTCTTGCCGTTTTCTGTCAGCATCTTTATTGTATCGTTGAGAGAATTGAGATCATCTCCGTCTTTATAGAGAATGATCGTGTCTATGTCAAAGATCTTATCTGTTTCGTTGAATCTTTCGAGCATATCGAGATATACAGCAAAGCCGATAGCTCTTGATTTCTTGCCCATTTTCTTCATAAGCTTGTCGTATTGTCCACCCGACAAAACACCTGTCGGAATGTTATTTATAAAGCCCTTAAATACGATTCCGTTATAATAGCTCATATCGTTGATTACTGAGAAGTCTATTCTCACGCGGCTTCCGTATCCATTATTTTCAAGTGCTACGATGATCGTTTTAAGAAGTTCAATATTTTCTTTTTTGGTATAAGGAGCAATATCTTCTTCGAGTGTTTTTATAACCTTATTGGGTTCACCGTAGGTTAAAACAAGCTTCTTGAGAATATTGCATTTATCTTCGGGGATGTTTTCGGAATTGCAAATGTTTGCGATTTCGTGAGTATTTTTTTCGCTTACACATTTAAGGATATTCTTTTTGTTTTCTGCAGATATACCGATGTTATCGATAACGTCTGAAAGTATATCGAGATCTGATATATCAAGAACGCAATCATCCGAAATGCTTATAAGGCTTTCTGCTGCGAGCATAAGCACTTCGTAAATGTTATAAGCATCAATTTCACCGATACATTCAAGACCTGATTGCATGATTTCTTTGTATGAATGAGATCCCTTTGAAATGCGGTAAACGTTTTCGTTGTAGTAAACCTTATTGACGTAATTTCCGGTATCCTTTGTGTTTTTGATGATTGAGAGGGTAACGTCAGGCTTAAGAGCAAGGAGCTTACCGTTGGTGTCTGTAAAAGTAATTATACTGTCAGAAACCAAAAAGTCCTTGTTTCTTACATAGAGGTCGTACTCCTCGAATTTACTCATTTTATATTGTGAATAGCCGTATTTTCCGTATAATTGACGGAGCTTAAATATGGCTATTTCTTCGTTTTTTAAGACGTTTGTTTTTATATCCATTTTAGTTGCCTTTCTTTTCGGAGTATTTTTTGATTGCAGCCTTATATCCGCCGCTGCCGTAGTTCAAGCACTTGTTTACACGGCTGATGGTCGCTGTGCTTACGCCTGTTTCTGACAGGACCTCCTGATAGCTTTTGCCGTTGTTAAGCAAAAAAGCAACCTCGAGTCTTTGTGACATATCTTGAATTTCTTTGATAGTACAAATGTCTTCAAAAAAGTGTCTGCATTCCTCGGGCGTTTCAAGATTAAGAATTATATCAAAAAATTTTTCAGTTAGTTCGTTGTGGATATTTTTCATCATAATCACCTTTTTATATTATCGTTTCTATAATAACAAGAACATGGAATAGTTTAACACACTAAAGTGATAAAGTCAATAGTTTTTACGCATTATTTTTGCTTAAAAATATAAATTATACATTATGAATATATTTAAAAAGAAATCAGACGTATTATTGCATAAATAGGCAAAAAATACGTCTGATTTTGCTTGTATTAACTTGGTGTTTTTATTACTGCGCGTTTTTTATTACGTAGCAGAGAACAAAAACAACTGCTATTATCATTACTACAAAGAAAGCTATTGCAGTACCAAAAATTATCGAACTTAAAAGGGAAGCGGTAAGGGTTGTCGAGAGACCTATAACAGAGAGGATATAGCTTCCGATGGTTCCGAATAAAAGATATCTGAAATAATTTCTACCGGTTTGAGATATTTGACTTCTTTGAGTTCTAAAAATAAAATAAAGCGCAATAAATCCAAGGATTATAACACTTGTTACAAGTTCGATTCTAAGCAATAGTGCAGCATTAGTGAAAAAGTCGGGCCATATAATTCCTGAAACAATTCCTATTATTATTGCAAAGAGAGTTGCTAAAGCTATTTTGATATAAACGTTATTGTTGTTTGTTGGACACATTTTTTGTTTACCTCCTTTCTTTTTGTACTCAATATATAATATGAGTTATGGTGTGTTTTAGATAATAAAAAAACACACTCGCACAATACGAGTGTGTTAGTTTGTTTTAGATATAAATTACTGTGCGTTACCAACGATAACAGCAAAATCAGCAGCTTTAAGAGATGCGCCGCCGATAAGTCCGCCGTCAACGTTAACCTTTGAAAGAAGTTCAGCAGAGTTTGCAGCGTTCATAGAACCGCCGTACTGGATTGTTGTTGCTTCAGCAACGTTGTTGCCGTACTTAGCAGCGAGAACATTACGGATGATTCCGCAAACTTCGTCAGCCTGTTCAGCAGTTGCAACCTTACCTGTACCGATAGCCCAAACAGGTTCGTAAGCAATGATAACGTTCTTCATCATTTCTTCATCAACGTTGAGAAGAGCGATCTTTGTCTGCATAGAAACTACTTCAGCAGTGATATCCTGTTCGCGTTCTTCGAGAACTTCACCTACACAGAGGATAACCTTAAGGCCTGCCTTAAGAGCTGCCAATGTGCGCTGGTTAACAGTCTTATCTGTTTCACCGAAGTACTGTCTGCGTTCGCTGTGACCGATTATAACGTATTCAGCGCCAATTTCGAGGAGCATATCTGCTGCGATCTCACCTGTGAAAGCGCCTTTTTCTTCAAAGTGAACGTTCTGAGCACCGATCTTGATATTTGAGCCCTTAGCTGCTTCAACAGCTGTTGCGATATCAACGAAGGGAACGCAGAGAATAGTTGTGCAGTTGTCTTTACCTGAAACGAGGGGCTTAAGCTCTTCAATTACAGCCTTAGCCTTAGAGGGAGTAAGGTTCATTTTCCAGTTACCAGCGATAACTGTGTTTCTTGTCTGTCTGTTCATTTTATTTACCTTCTGTATATAAATTATTTGTCGTTAAGGCATGAAATACCGGGAAGATCCTTGCCTTCGAGGAATTCGAGAGATGCTCCGCCACCTGTAGAGATGTGTGTCATCTTATCAGCAAATCCGAGCTGTTCGATTGCTGCAGCAGAGTCACCGCCGCCGATGATAGAGATAGCGCCGCTTTCAGCAACAGCAGTTGCAACAGCCTTTGTACCACCTGCGAAGATTTCCCATTCAAATACGCCCATAGGACCGTTCCAGATAACTGTTCCTGCGCTCTTGATTGCGTCAGCAAAGAGTTTTTCTGTTTCAGGACCAATGTCGAGACCCATATAACCTGCAGGAATATCATCAGAGTTTACAACGAGAACGTTGCAGTCTTCAGCGAACTTGTCGCCTGCGCGGTTATCGAGGGGAAGAAGGAACTTAACGCCCTTAGCTTCAGCCTTCTTGATAAGTTCGAGAGCGAGCTCGAGCTTGTCTTCTTCAAATTTAGAATCAGCGATCTCGTGTCCGAGAGCCTTGTTGAATGTGTATGCCATAGCACCGCCGATGATGAGTGTATCAACCTTGTTGATGAGGTTTTCGATAACACCGATCTTATCAGAAACCTTAGCGCCGCCGAGAATAGCAACAAAAGGACGCTTAGGATCAGAAAGAGCGCCGCCCATTACAGAAATTTCCTTCTGAATGAGGTAACCGCATACAGCGGGCATTTCGGGGCAGTACTGAGCAATACCTGCTGTTGTAGCGTGAGCTCTGTGAGCAGTACCGAATGCGTCGTTTACGTAAACGTCAGCCATAGAAGCGAGCTTCTTTGCGAAGTTTTCTTCGTTCTTTTCTTCTTCTTCGTGGAAACGAACGTTTTCGAGAAGGAGAACTTCACCGGCCTTAAGAGCCTGAGCCTTAGCCATAGCATCTTCGCCGATAACGTCCTTTGCCATGATAACTTCTTTACCGAGGAGCTCGGAAATTCTCTTTGCTACGGGAGCGAGAGAAAGCTTTGTAATGTCATCCTTTGCTTTTTCAAGAACCTTAGCTGCAGCAGCTTCTCTTTCTTCTTCGGGAAGTGCTTCGATTTTTTTCTTGTCTTTCTTGTTGAGCTTAAGTGTTTCGTTCAAAACGTTGTGGGGGCGTCCCATGTGTGAGCAGAGAATAACTGCTGCACCGTTGTCAAGAAGGTACTTAATTGTGGGCAATGCTCCTACAATTCTCTTGTCATCGGTGATAACTCCGTCCTGCATAGGAACGTTGAAATCGCATCTTGCAATAACTTTCTTGCCTGCAACAGCGATATCTTCAATAGATTTCTTGTTGTACATCATTTCACCTCAAAAAATATTTTTAAATTTTTATTATTCATTTTTTGTATGCTCACCTGACTGATATAACTAAAACCGATCAGATCGCATTTCAATCACAGATATTATATCATATCCAATATAATTTTACAACATTTTTTTGTTAATTTACCAAAAAAATACTTAATTTACGTGATTGTTCTTTTATAGTCCGGAAATATGTCAAAAAATAAGTATAAATAATTGACTAAAAAAAGTGTGTGTGATATAATTGTTGAAAAGATTCGAGGAGTTTTCTCGATAAATTTTCATTCTAAAGGAGAATATAGAAATGGTAGGATTGGTTGTAGGTTTAATTGCCTTACTTGTTGGTATTGTTGGAGGATTTGCTGTTCGCAGTAATTACAAATTAAAGAAATTTTCATCTCTTTTTATGATAGCAGGTGTATTGCTTTGTGTGGTTTCTGTTTTTCTTAGTTGTGTAGCATCTGTTCCCACGGGTCATACAGGAGTTATCACAACGTTCGGTCGTGTTGAAAAGACAACGTTTGACGCAGGATTTAATATAAAAGCGCCTTGGCAGTCTGTTGTAAAGATGGATAACCGTGTGCAGAAGGCTAACACCTTATTATCTTGTTTTTCATCGGATATCCAGGAAGTAACCGTTTCATACACACTTAACTATCAGATAGATAAATCAAACGCACAGGAATTATATAAGACCGTCGGTATTGCGTATTATGATACCGTTATTGTGCCTAATATTGCTGAAGCGGTTAAGGTTGTTACTGCGAGATATACAGCTGAAGAGCTTGTAAGTGCGCGCGCTGATCTTGCGGCAGCAATCGAGGATGTTCTCAAGGAAAATTTATCGAAATATAATATTCAAGTTGTTTCAGCAGCAATCGAGGATATGGATTTTACAGACGCGTTTACAAATGCTGTTGAAGCAAAGCAGGTTGCTGCTCAGAATAAGCTTCAGGCAGAGATAGAACAGGCTCAGAAGGTTATGGAACAGAAGGCTGCAGCAGAAATGGCTGTAATTCAGGCTAATGCGGCTGCAGAAACATCCAAGATTCAAGCTCAGGCAGAACTTGAGGTTACGAAGATCCAGTCAGACGCAGCTGAATATGCAGGTCAAAAGGAAGCCGCTGCAAACGAAGCGATCGCAAAGAGTCTTACAGAGTACTTAATTAAATATTACTATATTCAGGAATGGGATGGAAAGCTTCCCGAAACATACGTTGGTTCAGATGATGTCAGCACTATTATAAATGGCATAACAAGTTCAAAATAAACAACAACGATCAGGAGATTTAAATGAGCAGCATCAAAGATATTACACTTGCGCAGTCAGGTGAGGATAAAATAAAATGGGTTGAAAGCTATATGCCCGTTTTAAATAAGATAAAAAAAGAATTTGAACAAACGAAGCCTTTTGAGGGTAAGAGAATATCCATGTCGATCCACCTTGAAGCTAAAACTGCATTTTTGGCTAAGGTATTGAAGGCGGGCGGTGCTGAGGTTTATGTAACAGGATGTAATCCTTTATCTACTCAAGATGATGTTGCCGCAGCATTGGTGAAGGATGGCTTTGAGGTAAATGCATGGAGAGGTGTAAACGAGGAAGAATACAAAGAGCATCTTGTAAAAACCTTGTCACTGTGTCCCCATGTTATGATTGACGATGGCGGAGATCTTATAAATCTTCTTCAGGGCGAGTGCCGCGAATACGGTAAGGATCTTATAGGCGGATGCGAGGAGACTACGACCGGAATTCACAGGTTGAGAGCCAAGGAAGCTCAGGGTAAGCTTGATTATACAATGATAAACATAAACGATGCTGACTGTAAGCATCTGTTTGATAACAGATACGGTACCGGTCAGTCCACACTTGATGGAATTATGAACAGCACAAACCTTATAATTGCAGGCAAGACTGTTGTAATTGCAGGATATGGTTGGTGCGGCAAGGGCATCGCTATGCGTGTTAAGGGCATGGGCGGTATACCGGTTATAACCGAAATTGACAGTGTTAAGGCTATTGAGGCTGTTATGGATGGTTTTGCTGTTATGAAGATGGACGATGCTGCTCGAATCGGTGATTTGTTTATTACAGTAACAGGCTGCTGTGACGTAATAAGAAAAGAACATTTCGAGGTTATGAAGGACGGCGTCCTTATTTCAAACTCCGGACATTTTGACTGCGAAATAGATAAGAAAGCATTGAATGAATGTGCTGTCGAGGTGTTCCATAGAAAACCGAATATCGTCGGATACAAAATGAAGGACGGACGTGTTTTGAATCTTATGGCTGAAGGCAGACTTGTAAATCTTGCGGCAGGTAACGGTCATCCCGCAGAAATAATGGATATGAGCTTTAGTCTTCAGGCAAAATGCTTGGAATATCTTGTTAAGAACGAGGGTAAGCTTGAGCATAAGTTGTACAGCGTACCGGTTGATATAGACAAAGAGGTTGCTGAAATTAAGTTAAATTCATTGGGAATAACGATTGATAAACTCAGCAAAGAACAAATCGATTATTTGAATAAGGCTGAATAAAATCAGAAAGTGAGCGAAAACCATCGCTCACTTTTTTTATTCGATCTGAATATTATATAACAGTATGATTATAGGAGATGTCGTGTTATGGTTATATATGTTGTCCAGCCCGGAGATACGCTTGAATCAATCGCAAGAGAGTATGGAGTTCCTTTATCAAGGTTAATATCACAGAATGAGCTTGATCCCGCGGCAAATTTAGCAGTTGGTCAAACTATCGTTATCTTATATCCCGAACAAACCTATACCGTAAAAAACGGAGATACTTTATCGGGTATCGCAGATCGATACGGAGTAACTATCAATGAGTTACTAAGAAACAATCCTCAGCTCAAAGGTAAACCGGATATTTTTGAGGGACAGACGCTTATAATTTCCTACGATACCGAAAAATTAGGGGATATAGCGGTAAATGGATATATTTATCCATTCGTAGACAGAGATGTACTTATACAAACGCTGCCTTATTTGACGTATTTAACGCTGTTTACTTATGGATTTACGCCTGACGGAAGACTTGTAGAAAATGGCGTGCAAACAGATTTCGGTATGAATGAGGACGAGATCATAAATTTATCCCGAGAGTATGGTACAGCGCCTATTATGCATTTATCTACACTCGGAGAAGATGGGTTATTTAACAGCGAACTTGGTAATATATTGTTGAACGATCCCACCGTTCAAGATGTCTTGATCAATAACGTTATCGAGAAAATGAAGGAGAAAAATTATTACGGATTAGATATAGATTTTGAATATCTTGCTACAGAAAATCGAGATTTATATACAACGTTCTTAAATCGATTTTCAGAAGCATTGAACGAAAATGGATTTATTCTTATTACAGCGTTGATTCCGAAGGCATCTGCTGATCAACCGGGAGCATTATATGAATCGCACGATTATGCAGGTATAGGTTCTGTAAGCGATTATGTGTTGCTGATGACGTATGAATGGGGATATGCTTTTGGACCACCTATGGCTGTAGCACCGTTAAACGAGGTCGAGAGGGTTGTTAGATATGCTGTTTCGGAGATTCCGACAGACAAGATTTTTCTCGGTATTCCAAACTACGCTTACGATTGGCCGTTGCCGTATGAAAAAGGTAAAACAAAAGCTCGTTCGTTAAGCAATGTTGATGCAGTAAATTTAGCGATTGAAACAGGCTCAACGATTTTGTTTGACGAATATATGCAAGCTCCGTATTATTTTTATAATTTAGACGGTGTTCGGCACGTTGTGTGGTTTGACGATGCAAGAAGTATAGAAGAAAAACTGAATCTAATTGCGAAATATGAACTGTATGGCGCATCGTATTGGAACGTTATGAAATGGTTTCCGCAGAATTGGCTTGTAATAAATTCTATATATAAAATCAATAAAATTATATAAGAAAAGGTGTCTGTCAAAAAGCAGACACCTTTAGTTTTTTATTTCTTATTTGTAAAAAAGTTAAGGAGATAAACCGAAGCTATTATAGCGAGAATTACGATAAATATACCGATCATACCCTTTATTGCAAAGGGAAGTGTGTATAAAAATTTATCAATACTAAACATATTGTTACCTCCAATTCTTTAACCAAAGAAGTTCAGGATCAATCCGCCTGCAATAACAGATGCTATCTGTCCTGAAACGTTTGCACCTGCTGCATGCATAAGAAGGAAGTTTTGGTTATCCTCCTTAAGTCCCATCTTGTGTACAACGCGTGATGACATCGGGAAAGCTGAAATACCTGCAGCTCCGATCATAGGATTGATTTTGTTCTTTGAGAATAGATTTAGGAACTTTGCAAACAAAACTCCGCCGAATGTATCAAAAACAAACGCAACAAGTCCGAGTGAGAGAATCAAGAGGGTTTGCCATGTTAAGAACTGAGAATACTGCATTGTAGTAGCAACAGTTAAACCGAGAAGCAAGGTAATCAAGTTGGCAAGAACCTTTTGAGCTGTTTCAGAAAGGGTATTAAGAACTCCACACTCACGGATAAGGTTACCAAACATAAGGAAACCGATAAGCGCGAGAGATTGAGGAGAAATAAGACCTGTTATGATCGTAACTGCAATAGGGAATAGTATTCTTGTTAATTTTGTTACGTTCTTGCCCTTCATATCCATACGGATAAGTCTTTCTTTTTTTGTGGTAAGAAGCTTAATGACGGGTGGTTGTACAATAGGAACCAATGCCATATAAGAGTATGCGGCTACAATAATAGCTCCTTTATAATTCGAACCTAATGTGTTAGCAACGAAAATTGATGTCGGACCGTCAGCGGCACCGATAATCGCTATTGAAGCTGCATCTTTAACATCAAAACCAAACAAAGAAGCCATTACAAGTGTAAAGAAAATACCAAACTGTGCCGCCGCACCAAACAAAAATAGTTTAGGATTAGTCAGCAAAGGACCGAAGTCGATCATCGCACCTATACCTATAAACAAAAGGAGGGGGAATAGTTCATTTGCGATACCTGCATTGAATAAAATGTCAATAGCGCCCTCTTCACCTATTGCTCCGGAAAGAGGGAGGTTAACAAGTATTGCTCCAAATCCCATAGGGAGAAGGAGGGTAGGTTCCATATCTTTTTTGATCGCGAGGTAGATCAAAAGACCGCCTATCAACCACATTACACAGTGTTGCCAACGTATTTCGAATAAATTACCGAAACCCATTTCAACAATAAAGTCTTTTACTTGTGTCATTAGTATTTATGTCTCCTTTGTAATTACGTAAGGTTGATTTATATGATTTATAAAATTGAATTTACAATATCATTCATATTGTAAAGACCGGCTTTTTTGTCAACGATAAATTCTGCCGCTCTGATTGCGCCCTCAGCGAAAACGTCTCTTGATGACGCTGAATGAGAGAGTTTGATTATCTCATCCTTGCCTGCAAATATGACCTCGTGTTCTCCAACGATAGTTCCGCCTCTGATAGCATGTATACCGATTTCGGAGGACTGTCTCTTTTTGTGCTCTGTGTGTCTATCGTATACATACTTGGTTTCGATATCTCTTGTTTCTTTTAAAGCATCTGCGATCATAAGCGCAGTTCCGCTCGGCGCATCAAGCTTCTGGTTGTGGTGCTGTTCGATGATTTCTATATCGAATGCAGTACCAAGAGAAGCGCATGCTTTCTTTGCTAATGCGATCAGGAGGTTTATGCCGAGTGACATATTTCTTGAGTAGAATACAGGGATAACTTCCGATGCTTTTTTGATTGCTTCGGTTTCTTCCGGTGTGTGTCCTGTTGTTGATATAACGATAGGGAGATTTTTTTCTATAGCGTAATTGAGAAGACCTTCTGTAGCTGTATGGAATGAAAAGTCAACGATCACGTCACATTTGCCGTTAAATTCGTTAGCAGACATAAATGTAGGGAACTCAGAGGTGTTTTTATTGCACACAACGTCAACGCCTGCAACTATATTGCAAGAAGTGTTATTTGCAACTGATTTTACAACGGCGTTACCCATTCTGCCGTTACAACCTGTAAGTAATATGTTTATCATTTTTTTGTCCTTTAATTTAAATTTTCTCTTATTTTGCTCAGATTAAGTTGTGTTTTTTCATCGAAGCGATAAGTCTTGCCTTTGTATTTTCTTCCATTTCACAGAGGGGAAGTCTCATTTCTTCTGAGCACATGCCCATAAGAGCGCAAGCAGTCTTTGCAGGAATGGGATTTACTTCGCAGAACAATGAGTTAATAAGGTCGAGTAACTTCAACTGAAGCGCTGCACTTTCTTTAACGTTGCCCTTGAAATAGAGATCGCAGATATCGTGAGTTTCCTTAGGCATAATGTTCGAAAGAACAGAGATTACACCCTTACCGCCGAGCGAAAGGATCGGAACGATCTGGTCGTCGTTACCACTGTATATGGGAAGATTATCACCAAGTTCTGCAGCAAGTTCAGCAATTGAACTGATGTTTCCGGACGCTTCTTTAACAGCAACGATATTTTCATGCTTTGCGAGTTCTTTGTAAACAGGGAGAGAAATATTGCATCCTGTACGAGAAGGAACGTTATAAAGAATAACGGGTTTTGTAGATGCATCAGCGATGGCTGTAAACGATCTTATAAGTCCTTTTGCTGTAGCTTTATTATAGTAAGGTGTAACAACAAGCAAA
>SVRB01000036.1 GCA_015065045.1 Oscillospiraceae bacterium
TCCCACCCTACGATTTTTTCTTCTGCATTAGAAAACGCACTGCAAACGGATGTATGCGGTGCGTTTGTTGTTATAGATTCTACGCAAAGAATAACAGAAAAACTGTATGGGGTTAAAATATTTATAATTATAAGAGTGGCAGCTCGAACCAGAAGGTTGAACCGACGTTAATCGTACTGCTTACACCGTAGTAGCCTTGATGCAATTCAATAATTGATTTTACGATTGAAAGTCCAAGCCCCGAGCCCATCTGCGCTCTCTTATGGAATTTGTCGACCTTATAATATCTGTCCCAGATAAGAGGGAGCTTATCAGCTTCAATTCCGTCACCCGTATCGGTTATTTCAATTCTTACGTAATTTTTTCCAAAGTGTTGTGTAATCTTTTGGCAGATACTAACCTTTTTGTCCTGTCCGGTATGAGTGATCGCGTTATTTACAAGATTATAAAGCACCTGCAATACTTTCTGCTTATCAGCTTTAACGAGGTATTTCCCGTTAGGATAAAATTCGATATTGTATCCTTCCTGTTCGATAAGCTTTTGGTATCTATGCATTGATTGACCGATCATTTCAGTCAAGTCGAATTCCTCTATGTTCAATTCGACAGTTCCCGCGCCGAATTTTGAAATATCAAGCACGTCGTTTACAAGAGAGGAAAGCCTTCTTGACTCGTCAATTATGATCTGTAGATTTTCTGAGTTCATCTCGTTCGGAATATCCTTCATAACCTCTCCATATCCTTCGATAAGTGTAAGAGGGGTTCTGAGGTCGTGAGAAATATTTGCAATCAATTCTCGTCTTAAAGCTTCGTTCTTTTTAAGTTCAGAAGCGGCATAGTTAAGTGTATCGGCAAGATTTGATATTTCTTTAGACGAATTAGTGGGAAAGAATGTATTGTAATCACCGTCAGCAAGAAGCTTGGCTGAACGAGTAAGCCTTTTTATCGGCTTTGAAATACTGTGCGAAATTATAAACGACAATACGAGCGCTATTACAAGCAGTGATATGCTTATCCATACAAGCATTGTATTAAGTGTTTTTACAGTTGCGTTGACGGGAGTAAGTATCGAATTTATAAAAATTGCGTACTCGTTGTCTTTATTATCCACAAAGCATTTAGTGTAAATAATATTTTCTTCCGACGTCGTTTCTGCATCCTTTACAGATTGAAAAACGTTTTCTTTTGGATTAAACTTGAATCTCTCTATGAGAAGACCGTTATTTTCTTTAGCATCAAGATGTAATCTTGCTCGGTCTCTGTATGAAATATTGTGTATAACACAGTTGTGCGTAGCTTCGGATTCGGCAAGAATCATACCTCTGTTGTCTTGAACGATAATGCAATATTCGTTTTTTCTTGCAAGATCTTCGACTGTTTTTGAAAGATCACCGGATGATATTGTTTGTGCTATTTCATAGGCGCTGTTTTTAAGCTCCTGCATTTTTATTGATCTATATATGTCGGAGAGAAAAACCGTCTCTGTTAGCCAAAGTATCAATAAGATAATAGCTGTAAAGAGAGCAAGAAATGAAAAGACCTTCCACTTAATGCTGAGCTTTATCTTATTTTTATTAGTTTTATACTGATTCAAAACGGTATCCCACCCCTCTGACAGTAACGATATGTTCGGCATATGAGCCGAGCTGCTTTCTCAAAAGCTTAATATGTGTGTCGAGCGTACGGTCGTCTCCGTAGAAATCATATCCCCATACGTCGCAAATAAGCTTTTCTCTTGACAAGGCTATATTTTTATTTTTGATCATATAAAACAAAAGATCGTATTCCTTGGGTGAAAGATTTACTCTGTTTCCGTCTATGTAAACCAATCTTGCAGTGAGGTCTGCTGTAAATCCACCGATGGTAATAACCTCGTTTTTTTGTTCTTTTTTTGCGCTTTGAGTTCTTTTTAAAATAGCGCTGATTCGAAGCATAAGCTCTTTTGGCGAAAATGGCTTAACGACAAAGTCGTCAACACCAACCTCAAAGCCGTTTATCTTGTCATATTCTTCGCCTCTGGCAGAGAGCATAAGAATAGGCGTATCATTCGTTTTTCTTATTTCACGACAGGTCGAGAAACCGTCAAGATAAGGCATCATTATATCCATAATGATAATATCGTATATATTTGTTTTGCAAAGCTCGATGGCACGAAGTCCGTTTTCTGCTTCAAAAACCGTATGACCCTCAAAAGAAGCGTATTTTTTTATGAGAGTGCGTATGTGCGCTTCATCGTCGACTACGAGAATCTTGTACATACGTTCTTTCCTCCTGTATTTATAATTTGCAGAAATCAAAAAAGCAAATCTATACTGTTACAGGGAACAGAAAAATTCTGCTCCCTGCAATAATTATATATTATATTTAATTCAATTTCAAGTAAAAATTACTGAGCGTTTGATGTGTTTTCAGCTGAGTCAATGAGAGTGATGTTGACGTCAATAATTTTGTTTTGACGAGAAACAGTCACAGTGATCTTATCTCCAACCTTGTGCTGCTTAATAATAGCTTTAATTTCAGCAAACGTGCTTACGGTGTTGCCGTCAATGGCGATAATTCTGTCGCCTGTTTTGAATTCGGAGTTTACAGAAGACTGAATGTAAACGCCAAACTCGTTTACCTTATACATATATTTTTGATAATCTGTAGTTATTTCAATAACCGAAACGCCGATAGAGGGTCTGCCCGTAACGTGTCCTTTTTCAATAAGGTCGCTTATTATGGGTTTTGCAGTGTTGATCGGAATTGCAAACCCGAGACCTTCAATGTTTTCGCCCGATGATTTTGCGTTTACTATGCCGATAAGCTCGCCTTTAGCGTTGAAAAGTCCGCCGCCTGAGTTGCCGGGGCTTACTGCAGCATTGGTCTGAAGGAGCACCATGTTTTCTCCTTCTACAGTTATTTCTCTGTCAAGCGCGCTGATAATGCCATCGGTAACCGTACCGCCAAGCTCGCCTAAGGGGTTTCCGATAGCAACGGTAATTTCACCGATTATAAGGTTTTCAGAGTTTCCGTAAATTGCAGGTGTAAGACCGACAGCGTTGATCTTTATAACAGCAACGTCGGTCTGAGCGTCTGTTCCGATGAGTGTTGCCTGATGTTCATCTCCGTTGTTGAGGCGTACTGTAATGTTTGATGCGCCGCTTACAACGTGGTTATTTGTTACGATATAGCCGTCTTTTGAAATAACAACTCCGCTTCCCGCGCCCTCTGTTACGTACTGACCGTAGAAGCTGTTGTTTGCAACGGCTTCGGTTCTTATTTCAACAACTGAAGGAAGAGCTGCCTGCGCAACTGCCGCAACAGTTCCTGCTTCAACTACTGTTGTGGGAACTTTACTGTCTGCAGATTCATATATAACTGTATTGCCGCCTACTGTATCAGTAGGCTCATTGGGAACTGCGAAAAATGTATCGTAAAGGTACATTCCGCCGATAGCACCGCCAAGACCGCAAGCAAGTGAAAGAATTATACAAGCAAATACAAGTCCGAAATGCCCTTTTTTCTTTTTTTCTTTCTTAGGTGTAGGTGCGTTTTGTTCGCTTTGGTTGTTTTCGGGGTATGAATATACTCCGCTCGTGGTATTTTCTTTGCTTTCAGCTGAAGAAAAATAACCGGTATTATAAGTGGGAGCGGATTGCTGATTATATGTTGTATTCCCAACCTCTTCATTTGGGGTTATGTTGTCTCTCGTTTCTTCTGACATATTAAAGCTCCTTCCTGGGATATATAAATTTTGTTTGTGATGTCATTATAATGTACAAATGTGATGAAAATATGATGATTTTCCGAAATGCTTTTGAAAAGCAAAATCGCTAAATTCTTTACATTTAAAATATATTATAAACACATAATGTGAATATTGTGTGAAAACGGCACGAAACCTTAATGAATTTAGACGAAAAAATAATAAAAATTAACCATATTTTTCAAATAATCCATTGTAAATGGGTAAGAAATTAGGTACAATGTTATATAGTATATTTTATTGAAAAAGTTTTATTTATTCCGGAGGAAACGATTTTGATCGAAGTAAAAAATCTTGTAAAAAAATACGGAAATCATACGGCTGTAAAGAATATCAGTTTTAAAGTGGATACGGGTAAGATATACGGATTTCTCGGCCCTAACGGCGCGGGAAAGTCTACGACTATGAATATTATGACAGGATGCCTTTCCGCGACTGACGGTAACGTTATAATAAACGGGTATGATATATATGAAAATCCTAAAGAAGCAAAGAAGTGTATAGGCTATCTGCCTGAGCTTCCCCCCGTATATATGGACATGACACCCGAAGAATATTTGTTTTTTGTTGGCAAGGCAAAAGGTGTAAAAGGCTCTGAATTGCCCTCTCAGATAGAAAAGATTATGGAAATGACGGGAATAACCAATGTTTCCGACCGTTTGATTAAAAATCTTTCAAAGGGTTACAGACAGAGAGTGGGACTTGCTCAGGCGCTTGTCGGCTTTCCTGAAGTAATCATTCTCGATGAGCCTATGGTAGGACTTGACCCTAAGCAGATCATCGAGATAAGAGAGCTTATAAAATCGTTGAAGGATAAGCATACAGTATTTCTCAGCTCTCATATATTGAGTGAGATCAGCGCAATATGCGACTACGTTCTTATTATATCAGACGGTAAGCTTGTCGCGAGTGATACGCCCGAAAATCTCAGTAAGCATATTTCCGGTTGTTTGTTGGATATATCCGTAAAGGGCTCAAGAAAGTCGATAGTAACAGCTATCAGAAAGATAAAGGGTGTTAAGACTGTTGAAGTCGTATCGGAAAACGATGACGGCATAATAAAGTTGAAAATACATTCAGATAATGATATAAGATCAGAAGTGTTCTTTGCGCTTTGTCAATTAAGAATGCCTATTATGGAGTTGACAAGCAACAATATGAGCCTCGAGGACATATTCTTAAAGCTTACCGAAAAGAATGCAGATGAAGATGATACATCTGATGATTCAGACGATAACGATTCCAAGGATGAAGATAAGACCGAGTATACACCTTTGTTTACGTCAGACGTTAATAACAAGGAAGGGGATGAAGAATAATGTTTGCTATATATCAAAAAGAATTAAAAACATATTTTAACAACCTTTTCGGTTATCTGTATATTGCTATCGTAATTTTGTTTATGGGGATTTTTTCATCGATAATAAACTTTAAGCAGGCTTATGCAGACCTTTCGTATTCGCTTGACAATCTTTCTCTTGTAGTTTTGCTTGTAACCCCTCTTTTGACTATGCGCAGCATAGCTGAGGAAAGACAAAAGAAGACGGATCAGCTTTTGTATTCGCTTCCGCTTTCAATGTCATCGGTTGTTGTAGCAAAATATCTTGCAATGTTGACCGTATTCTTGATTCCTATGGCAGTTATATGCTTGTATCCCTTTGCGTTAAGCAGTTTTGGTATGATCAACTTTGCAAGAATGTTTGGATCTATATTAGCTTTCTTCCTTATGGGCTCTTGCCTTTTGGCGATAGGTATGTTTATATCTTCTCTTACTGAAAATCAGATTATTTCAGCTATCATATCTTTCGTTGTAATGCTTGTTATTTATTTTTCGACAGCACTTGCAAATTTAGTACCCGCAACAGCTCAGGGCTCGTTTGTTGCATTTACCGTAATGGCGTTGCTTTTCGGATTAATAGTATATTTGATGGTAAAGAATTACGTAATAGGCTTAGGAGCATCAGCTATATGCGAGGTTACGTTAGCTGTGATGTTTAGATCTAATCAAGCAGCGTTTGAGGGCTTGTTTGGTAAGGTTGTCGGATGGATATCAGTATACGAAAGATGCTATAATTTCTATATGGGTATATTCGATCTCACAGCAATCGTATATTTCCTTTCAGTTTCATTCTTGTTTGTATTTTTAACTGTACAAGCGGTTGAAAAACGCCGTTGGAGCTGACGATGGGGGTGAATGATATGAGTAATAAAAGCAGTATGAAATTTAATACAAAATATTTAAAGACAGGCGGTTATTCCGTAATCGTTTCGGTAATCGCTATCGCTATAGTTATTGTTTTGAATTTGTTGGTAAATCAGCTTCCCGCGTCTATGACACAGTTTGATACAACGTCTACAGATATGCATTCAATAGGCGAGGACACAAAAAATATCGTAAAAGCTATAAAGGACGATGTTACTATATACTATATCGAAGAACACGGCAACGAGGATTCAAGCATTGAAAATATATTGAGTAAATATAAAGAGCTTAACAAGAAAATAACCGTTAAGCAAATAGATCCGGCGATAAATATAGCATTTTTTACAGGAGACAGAGCAGAGCTGACTCCGGGATGTCTCGTTGTAGAATCTGAAAAAAGAAGTAGAAATATAACTTACTACGATATATATTACAACGGTTACACCGAGGAAGACTTGACAAATTATAGTTATTATTACGGTACCTTACCTGCGGCTACGTTCAGTGCGGAAAAGTGCTTGACTTCCGCTATTAAGTACGTAACCACAGACGTTCTTCCGGTCATTTATACTCTTAAGGGACACGGAGAAGTGTCTCTTGACGTAGCGTATACAGAGGCTATTAAAGCTGAAAGCATGCAGATAAAAGAGCTTAATCTTTCTACGGTAGAAGCAGTTCCCGGTGATTGCGACAGTATTCTTATATGCGCACCTTCATCTGATTTGACCGAAGAAGAAACAGAAAAATTGCTTAATTATTTGAAGTCGGGCGGTACGCTTATGTATATCTCATATTACGGCGGAAACTCAAAAACTGATAAGCCTAATCTTGCTTCGGTATTGAGCTATTACGGTTTGTCAAATCAGAAGGGATACGTTGTTGAGGGCGACAGCTCACACACATATCCGAACAATCCGACATATATTATTCCTTCGTACGGAAATCACAGCATAACAAAGAAGCTTATCGGCACTAATATGGTATTAGTAGGCTGTCAGGGGATTGTCACATCCGCTGATATAAGAAGCTCTGTTATTGTAACACCTTTGCTTTACACAACGGATAAATCATATTCAAAGATAAATACAGAATCGACAACTATATCCAAAGAAGACGGAGATGTTGACGGACCTTTTAATATTGCTGTTGCTGTCAGCGAAGCTGTAGGCGTAGATAAAGAAACTCAGATCGTTTGGATAAACGGAATGGGTATGGAAACTTCATTCCTTGTTAATTCGTTTGCTTGGATGTGCGACGTTGAGGATTCAATTACTATTTCACCAAAGGCAGAGGAATCTTTGACTCTTGAAATAAACTCAGCTCAGAGCACTCTTTTAACTTGGGTGTTTGCCGTTATTATTCCTTTGGTAACAATAGGAACAGGATTTGTTATCTGGTATCGCAGAAGGAGCAAATAATGAAGAAGGTTATAAAACTTGTCGTTATGCTGTTGATCTTTGGCGGTCTGATTGCAGGTTACGTAATAATTATGGGTAAGAATAGCGAGCAGCCGATCACAGATCCCGTTGTTGACGAAGATACAGCTATCGAGGTGTTTGATCTTGGGAACGAGGTTATTTCCAAGATTGAGTATTCGTATAAAAATGAGAACTTATCTTTGAGTTATTCTGATGGAAATTGGAAAATGACAGATGATGAGGCTTTTCCCGTCAGCAGTACGTATCCTGATTATATGAAGAACGTCTTGACGAAAGTTTCAGCAAAACGTGTTGTATCGGAAAATCTTGAAAACGAGAATGATTACGGTATGGATAAACCGTCTATGGTCGTTAAGTGTACCACTGCAAATAATGCTGAATATACTTTTACGATCGGAGCTTATAATTCCGTAGTCAAGGGTTACTATTTTAAGGTATCATCAGTTGACAAAATATTTTTGATAGATACTTCCATACTCAGTTATTTCTCGTACGGAAAGCTTGATATGATACAGAAGGATAAGCTTCCGACGGTTAATGCAGAGGATATTACGACGGTAGATTGTATGGTTGGCGGAAAGAAATATTATTTAACTACCGACGGAAAGGATGCGGATTTTTATTCTAAGATTTACGCATACTTTACCTATGATGCTAATGGAAATAAGATTGCTGTGGATGCCGTTGCAGGCGCAGAAATTGTAAGCGCTGTTTCTTCGGCTACTCTTGGAAACGTTCACGGATATAAGCTTGACAAGGAGACTCTTGAAGAATACGGGCTGTCCGATACAAAATACGCAGTTATAAAGGTTAATTACAACAAGAAAGTAACAACCGACAATAGCCAGACCTCTGCAAGTGTTACAACTAAAGAAAGCTATTCTTTCTATGTTGGAAAATATACTACAGAAGATTCAAAAACAGTTTATTATGCTATGCTTGAAAATTCCGATATTGTGTACGAATTAAAAAATGGAGAAGCATTGTTTAAGGCAATAACAGCAGATATTAGCTCAAATCTTGTATGTCCGTTTACCACAAGTGATATTGAGAACGTAAAGATTGAGATAGGCGAAAAATCTTATTCGTATTCATTGTCCGAAATAAAGAACAATGAAAAGGCAAAGGGGATATTTAATAGTATTACCGGTATTACAAAGGTTGGAACTACCGATTCTCAAAAGGGAGACTTGGTTTTGAAGATAACATTTGACCTTGGAAATGACGAGATGGTCTTGACCGCATTCAAATATGACGAATCAAACGTTATCGTTTCATTTGATAAGTGGGATAACCTTTTGGTGTCTTCTGAAAAGATTGACAAAATAATAAAAAAGATAGAAGCATAATATAAAAAACGCTATCAGTAATGCTTCGTACTCTTAAGGACAGTTTTGAAATTCAATAGAATACGTTACCAACAGACAGTAAAAGGACAGAGAATGTTTCAAAATTCTCTGTCTTCTTTTCTTGACAAGCATTGCATTTGTGTCTACAAATGCAAAAACAATGTTATTGTTTTATTTTATCTTCAATTTCCTTTGCATATCCTAAAGCTTGATCTGCCTCAACGTCATATCCGTTTTTGCGGTGAATATCTGCGATTTCCAAATAGATTTGATATGCCTCTTTGTATTTTTCAAGCTTTCGGTAACACATTGCGATCGAATATTTTTCAGCGAAAAAATAAGTTCCGATATTTCCTGCTTTTTCGTAATAGGCAATAGCTTCATCATATTTTTCAATATCTTCACAAATTGACCCTGCGCAAAAATACAGTTCCCAGTTGTCGGGATATTTTTTGATTGCCTCCTTACAGATAGAAAATGCCTTTTCATATTGCTTTGCCCTCTCGTATGCTTCAATCAACAATATCCATTCTCTTTCATCAAGCTCCCAGTTTGCCTCATACATCTCGCGCTGACGTTCTTTTATGATTTCCTCTCCTTTACCTAAAGAAAACAGCAGCGAATCTTTCATAGATGCCGCTCTTCTGTACGGCAATGAATTTTTATCTGTTTTATCAGCTAAAACTTTGTCAAACCATTTGAGAGCTTCATCCTTACAATAATACATCATTGCCTTATGGAGCCACCCATACTCCCATTTGTCGTGCATCGACAGCTCGCCTGATTTCATTAGCTTTTGATATTCATGACGGCATCTCAAAAAGTCCTCGGGATCTCTGCTTATTTCATAGAGTGCAGACAATCTTTGAGCATAATTGTCATATGCGACAGACTGTCTTTTGAAAAGATCATCCACCATAACACCGTAAAGCTTGGCGATTTCGGGAAGGAGCAACACGTCGGGCAAAGTAGTTCCGCACTCCCATCTTGACACGCTTTGAGAGGTTACGCAAAGCTTTTCGGCAACATCTTCTTGTGTATATTTTTTAGCTAAACGGAACTTTTTCATATTTTCCGAAAACACGGTTGAGTTCATATAAATTATCTCCTTTATTGTTTTTTGTAAGCTTACGATTATATTATAGCTCTTGCAAATGGGAAAAACAATATCTTGTTTTATGATTAGAATCTCGTTTTATGCATAGAAAAAGGCTCCCTTTGCACAAGGGAGCCTTTTTCTATCCTTACGGGTACAGAGCCTAATGATGGCGTTTTTTATTTTAAAGTTTTTGCGGATTCCAAAGGTGCTTTTTTCAAAAAGCATCTTTGGTGTGGTTATAGGAGCAAAACTCCTAATAGTTTCATGTCTGTCTTAATAAATTAAATGAATTATAGAGATCTAATTTTCCGAAACCCCATTGTGGATTTGGGTATTCTCTAATATTATCACGCGTACAGCCGCGTATCAGATAACCTTTTATCTGGAACGTATCAAGCGTGATGGCGTTTTTTTCGACTATCCCCCATTGAAGCATAAGAGCGCAAGCGCCCGTTGTAATTGCCGTTGCCACCGATGTTCCACTCATAAATCCTATACCTGTTGGATATATTCCCGTTACTCTTACTCCCGGTGCAACAAAATCGGGTGATGATGCAGGGAGTCTTGTCGGGCCCCATGATGAATTTATAAACAGACTGTTATCTTCGTCGTTATAGGCTCCGCAGGTTATTATAGCGGGAGACGTTCCGGGTACGGTTATTGTATAGTTCGGGTCAGGCTCGAGAAACTCAACGTTTTGATATCCAATGCTTGATAAGGGGAGATATGCGTCCACCATTCCGTCAAGGACTATGTCTCCGTATAGAGTTACCGTCCATATTCCCGGAGTTGCATTTTCGATTTTTATTATTGTTGCCTGACCGCTGCTTATGGATAAAGGGAAGTAATATTCAATAGTAACCCTCGCCCTTTCAAGAACGAGACGTGACGTGTACGTTGTTCCGCCCTTTGCGGGAATTCTGCCGACTACCTCGCCTGTGGGGGATTTCAGAGAGACAGAAATTCTGTCTGATGCAGTATTTAGAATAGAAAGGTAAATTCCGCTCTGTTCATTTTGTGTGTTTATATTTAATTCTGCCGTGCCGTTAGTTGAGGGAACGGTTACTCTTGCATGGTGTCTGTCCTGACTTTCATTTCCCGCACCCGTACATATACATACCCCCGTTATATTAGCGACAAGTCCCAAATACTGTTCAAATAACGTGCTTCCGTCGTGGCTTCCGAGGTTTGTTCCGATTCCAAGACAAATTGCCACCGGTCTGCCAAGCTCTCTTGCTTTTTGCAGAATGTATTCGATGCCCACCATAACGTCGGTCGATTCGTATACATTTAAATTATCTTCAGGTACAAGATAGCTGTCTCTGACAAATTTACGAGCACTTCGAAGCTTTACAACTACAAGCTCCGAGTCGGGTGCAGCACCCCTGAAATCGTCAATTTGTCTGCCTGCCGCCAATGATGCGAGAAACGTTCCGTGTCCGACGTCGTCTGTTGAAGGGACTGTTTGCAGAGGATCTTGTAACGTCAATGCTTCGTTTATCTGACTGTTTGTATATTCCGTTCCAAACAAGAAGTTTTCAGGTGGAGAGGTAGTGATTGTTTGATCATAGATGGAAACGATCTTGCTTGTTCCGTCCTCAAATCTAAAAACGGGGTTAGTGTAATCTATTCCCGTATCAATTATTCCGATAAGCACACCATTGCCCGTAAGCTCTAAAAATGATTGCTCTTGTACCTGAATGATTCCCGAGCTTTCAAGGGCTGAACGGTCAAGCAATCCCATAACGTATGGGAGAGAGGAGTAGTAGTTTGTGCCTAAAATTTCCGTAAGGTTTTCCGAATCGGCTGAGTTTATATATCCTAAGATATAGTAATCGGAAAGTAGTTGTGTAACACGAATAAACGGATAGTTTTGAATTTCGTTTATGTAGTATTCATTTGCCCGTACAACGAAATCGGTCGTTGTAGGATCGTTTAAAAAGTTCTGAAGCTCCTGACCTTGAAGCATTATGTTACTATACCTCCTTGATTATATGAAACGAGCAGGTCAAGGGTGTTTGATACGCACAGTGTGCCGTAGCCCCATAGGTTGTTTGGATAGGAAATATTTTGCGTTCTTCTTGCACCTTTTTGCAGAAAGGCTTTTACTCTTTGACCGTACAGAAAGCTGTCATTGCCGTTTACGATCCCCCATTCCATTAAAAGACTTGCAGCACCTGCAACAAATGGAGCCGCGAAGCTTGTTCCCGTAAATTGCATATAACCGCCGCCTGCTCTTGTGGTTAAAATATTTACGGAGGGAGCAACAAGATCAGGCTTTACAAATACGTTATTTCTTGTATACCCGCGTCCCGAAAAAGCTGCTATTGTATTATTGTTTGAGTTATATCCGCCGACGGATATAACTCTTTCTGCAGTCGAGGGAAGGGTAAGAGTAACGTTTACGTCGGGGTTAGAAAATGATGTGTCATTTGTTACGTCCTCGACGGTCGGAAGCCACATATCAAATCTGCCGTCGATTATGCTGTCTCCCGTAACGTTGAGTGTCCATATCCCCTCGGTAATACTAAAATTACGGCTCTCAAAAAGAAAGTATATTTCCTGATATTGAGTATAGTTAGTGGGCTGACCGTAGAAAACGGTTACGTCCGTGTTTTGCAGAGTAAACAGATAAAGGTTTTGCATAGGGGTAATTTGTACCGATGTTTGCCCCGATGGGGATACTAAACTAAAGGTCATTGTATCGGAAAAGTTTTTCCAAAGACTCATATATATTTTTGGCGGAGCACTTGAAATGAATATGGGAATACTGACAGTTTCTCCTTGTGATAGCTTGTAAGAAAAGTGATGACCTGCATTTCCTTCGTTACCTGTTGCAACTGATATAACGGTCTTCCACTCGTCAGATGCGTCGTTTATATATTGCTCAAACAGTGTATCGCCGTCGTGCGAGCCGTTATTTGTTCCGTAGCTTA
>SVRB01000037.1 GCA_015065045.1 Oscillospiraceae bacterium
CAGCGTCTGTGATCTGGCTTCCGTCCTTTTTCCAGATGATAGAGATAGGTCTTGCGTAGTTAACTACTGCCTTAGGGAGTGAGTCAAGCTCGCGGAGCTTTTCGTGAAGCTTTGAGCCTGTTGTGTCTGTGGGGTAGTAAGCGTCAAGCTTTACACCCTCTGTATCGTAGCTGTGTTCAGCATCCTTGATAACTGCATCTTCAATTTTGATGCCCCATTCCTCAAGCAAAGCCTCAAGCTCGGGAAGATCGGGTGTTTCGGGATCTATAAATACCATAAGATTTCCGAGCTTTTCGAGGTAGTCTTCAATCTTATCTATTTCATTTACAGCGCTATTGAAGCCCTGGAAGTCCTTCTGAGGATCATTGATGATAAGAACCTGAGCTTCCTGGTCAAATTCTTCTTTGCTGAGGTCGATCGTTCTTACGTCGTAACCTGCTTCTACAAAAAGATTCCAAAGTGCAGGACGTGTGTTTTCGTCAGTACCTGTAGCTTCTCCGTGTCCGATTGAGAAATAAGCTATAGGGCTGTCTGATACAAGCTGAAGTATTGCTGTTGTAAACTTAATCTCTCCGTCAAAAGCCAAAACTTCGTTTGTTTCGCTGTTTACTGCAAAGAATGATTCGAGAGTATAGGTTCTGAAATCTGTATCTGACGTTACAACAACGCTTGTTGTTTTAATTTTTGAGTTTGCTGTTGTTGAGAATTTTTCGATCGCAGTGGGGTCAGTAAGAATATCGATATACTTTACTTCAATGAAGTCGAAAGCCTTTTCGTATTCCTTTGCGCACTGATAAACAAGGTTCTGTGAGCTGTTCTGTGTCAGCTTATCGAGGGGTTCACAGAAGTTGATCGTTATTTTCTTATCACTCTTAACGTCCTTCAAAAGCTCGTGTGTAGTATCCGAAAGAGTGAAAAGCTGTGTGCTTGTCATATCTATGCTCCAGAGGAACTTGTCCGCAAGGGCAGAGAAGATAACGTTAAATATAATTACGAAGGCTATGCACACGCAAGTAAAAGCAACGGCTGTAGCTCCGTATTTTAATTTTTTCTTATTGAAAGTTATTTTCTTTGAGTTTTTCATTTGTTTTCTTTCCTCTCTTTCTCAAAAATTATTCCCAACGGCGTTTTTCGAAAACGCGTACTGTAAGGAAGAGAGCAACGAACGCTATTGAAGCGTAATATAAAACTGCACTAAAGCTGAATTCGCCGTATGTGAAAGGATAGTATCTGGAGAAAATTGAGATCCAGTTGATTGCAACGCGGATAGGGGTAAAGTTTACGTATGTGCCCACAAAACCGAGAATCAAAAGAATCAAAAGTATAGCGATCGTACCGAAAGCGGCGATGAGCTGGTTTTCGGTAAGTGCTGATACAAATACGCCGATTGCAATAAATGCTCCGCCAACAAGGAGGATGCTGATTATGTTACCGATAATGATAGCAGTTTCAGGCTGACCGTATGAGTAAAGAATAATAAAATTGAGGCAGCTTACAAGGAAAGTACAAGCAAACATTGTATATGCTGCAAGAAACTTTGCAATAACCATACCCCCAAGACTGATGGGAGCGGTCAAGAGAAGCTGTTCTGTTTTGAGTTTACGTTCTTCGGAGAAAAGCTTCATTGTCAAAAGCGGGAGGATTACTACGAATGCAAAAAGCATAAAGGAGAAGTAAAGCGCTGTATCGCTTTCCGTACCCTGCTGAAGTGTGCAGTATGAAAACAAGCCGCCGCTTAATGCCAAGAATATACCGATAAAAATATAACCGATTGAAGTTGAGAAATAAGAGCGAAGCTCTCTTTTGTAAATTGCTAACATAGATCAATTACCTCCCTTTGCTTTTGCTTTTTTGCGTTTTGAGGTCTTGTTATCAGATTTCTTGTCTACAAGAGAAATGAATATATCTTCAAGTGTAGCACCCATAGCGTCAATTCCGATCAAAGGCCAGTTGTTTCTTGAAAGCATATAGAAAAGTGTCTTTCGAATATCGATTCCGGGTTCGCTTTCGATCATATAGGAATGACCCTCGAGGTCGGCAGCACCAATATAATCCACGCGTGAAATTCCCTGAAGCGCTTTAAGCTCTGACATAACTTCTTTTTGCGGTCCGCATATCTGAACTTCGAATCTTCTGTTGCCCTGAATAAGATTTGAAAGGTTTTCTCTCTTTTCGTTTGCAACGACCTTTCCCTCATTTATAATAATGATTCGGTCGCAAACTGCCTGAGCCTCAGGAAGAATATGCGTACTGAGAATTACTGTGTGGTTTTTGCCGAGAGCCTTTATAAGATTTCTGATTTCGATTATCTGCTTAGGGTCAAGACCGATAGTGGGTTCATCGAAAATGATAATCTTAGGATTTCCGATGAGCGCCTGAGCAATACCTACACGCTGTTTATAACCTTTTGAAAGGTTTTTGATTATTCTCTTATAAACGTTTGTAATCTTAACGACCTCGCATATTTCTGCGATATGCTTCTTTCTGTTAAGAGTGCAGCCCTTAAGGTCGTAAACGAAGTTGAGGTATTCTTCAACCGTCATATCGAGATAAAGAGGGGGCTGTTCGGGGAGGAAGCCTATTTTTTTCTTAGCTTCAATAGGAGATTCAAGAATGTCTACTCCGTCGATCTCAGCTTTACCTGATGTTGAGGAAAGATATCCTGTAAGAATGTTCATGGTTGTACTTTTTCCGGCGCCGTTAGGACCGAGGAAACCGACGATCTCCCCTTCTTCTACGGTAAAACTGATGTCATTTACAGCTTTTTTGTCACCGAAATGTTTAACCAGATGGTCAATTTTTATCATATTTTATCCTCCATGTATGAGTTTTATTATTTTCAATATTTATAAATCAATGTTAATTTGATTTTGCGAGAGTTGATATTCCACGCGTTAAAGCATTTACCAAAGCGTCAATATCCTCTTTGGTATTATTTTCAGAAAAACTGATTCTGAGAGATGAATCGGCTTCTTTTTCGGATAATCCGAATGCAAGCAAAACGTGGCTTGCGGTTTTTGCGTGGTTTGATGAGCAGGCAGAGCCGCTTGAAACGAATATATCCTCGTTAGACAGATAGTGAAGCATAGTTTCGCTTCTTATAGAGGGAAGTGTAAAGTTCACTATGTTGGGGATACATTTTTTAGGTTCGTTTATTCTTACTATAGGCGAAAGCTTTTCGATAGCGTACTTTCTGAGACAAGTAAGCTTTTCGATGTTTTCTGCGATATTAGAGAACATATATTCACAGGCACCGCCAAAGCCGCATATACCTATCATATTTTCTGTTCCCGAACGGAAGTTGCCTTCCTGACCGCCGCCGCAAATGATCGGGGTTATTCTTTTGGTCTTGATTATATCAGCAGAAATATATAAAGCACCGCATCCCTTGGGTCCATGGATCTTATGAGAGCTTACAGTACAAAGATCGACTCCCATTTTTGATGGGTAAAAGGGCATTTTCATAAATCCTTGAACGCAGTCACAATGTGTGGTCACGTTGGGGGTTATCATTTTTGCTGTTTTAAAAATATTTTGTATATCGTATATAGCGCCGGTCTCGTTGTTTACTGCCATAACAGAAATAAGAATAGTATTGCTGTCAACGGCATTTTTTACGTCTTCAATGTCAACGTATCCGTCTTTCGTCGGAAGATACACAACGTCAAAACCCTCTTTTTCAAGCATCTTAAAGGGTGTAAGAACCGATGCGTGTTCGCTGTCTGTTGTTATTATTCGTTTTCCCTTGTTTGAGGGTTTGGCGTGCGCGCATCCGAAGATCGCAAGGTTGTTTGATTCTGTGCCGCCGCTTGTAAATATGATTCTGTCACCCGAAAGCTTGCGAACGCCTAATGCTTTGTATACGCTGTTTCTTGCGTTTTCCTTAAGCTTTTCCGCTTCAAAGCCGATTCTGTGAAGCGAGCTTGGATTTCCAAAGCTTTCAATAGCGTCTTGCATCATTGATTTTGCGTCTTCGCAAAGATGCGTCGTTGCGCTGTTATCAAGATAAGTCATAATAATTACTTCTCTAACTCTTTTGTTTTTTGAAAATTATCTGAATGAGAAATTGTCAAGAATGTTTTTTATATCTTCTGCGTGTGAGTCAAAATTGTTAACGTTAGATGTGTACGTGAAAAAGTAAATCGTACCCTTTCTGATGCAAATGATCTGAGCATACTTGTATTCGTTACCTGCAAGCTTTGCTGTATATTCTATCTTTGATGCGGCAACTCCGCCAAGCAAAGTCTTTTGAGGATATCCTTCTGAAAGCTTGAATTCGTCAAGGTTTGCTTCTAATTCAGCAACATAGTCCTCAACGTGCTTGTCCAATGTATCTGCATCCTCGAGGTTAAACTGAGTCATAGATATATTGGAAAGGTCGGAGGATTTGCAGTAAGCGCTGATAACGCCCGTTGAAAGATCCTGAGTCCATTCCTCAGGAATATAAATATTGTAATCAAGGTTATCACTGCTTTGAACAGACTTCATTCCGTCGGGAGCTGACTGGTCGTTGTTTGAACAACTGCAGAGAACACCTATACATAAAACAAATGTTAATATCAATGCAATAAGCTTTTTCATGATTTTACCTCTCGATTCACGTTTATGTTATTTGAAATTTAATTTAAAACCTGCGAAGCGGCGTAAAGAATACCAAGCTTGCCGCTTTCATAAGTGAGTCCGCCCTGGAAGTGCGTGATAAATGGTTTGTTTTGTCAAAAAATAAACCTTAATTTAAAACCTGCGAAGCAGCGTAAAGAATACCAAGCTTGCCGCTTTCATAGGTGAGTCCGCCCTGGAAGTGCGTGATAAATGGTTTGTTTTGTCAAAAAACAAACCTTAATTTAAAACCTGCGAAGCAGCGTAAAGAATACCAAGCTTGCCGCTTTCATAAGTAAGACCGCCTTGGAAGTAGGCGATAAACGGTTCTTTCATCGGACCATCTGCGGATAATTCGATTGACGCGCCCTGCGTAAATGTACCTGCTGCCATAATTACCGCGTCCGAATATCCCGGCATATCCCAAGGCTCCGGAGTAACGAAGGCATCAACGGGGGAGCCTGCCTGAATTCCGCGACAGAATGCGCAAAGCTTGTCTCCGTCCATCATGTGTATCGCCTGAATTATATCATATCGGTCATCGTTCCACTTGGGATTTGTATAGAATCCGAGTTTTTCAAATATATATGCCGCAAACGCCGCGGTCTTTAATGCCTGAGCTACTGTGTGAGGCGCGTAGAAAAATCCTTTATACATACTTTTTAACGTATTAAGAGTACAGCCTGCCTCACTTCCGATACCAACCGATGTGAGTCTGTATGATATAAGCTCGATAGCCTTAGCTGATCCGGCAAGATAACCACCGGTTTCAGCCATACCGCCGCCGGGGTTTTTGATAAGCGAGCCTGCAATAACGTCAGCATCTGGTTCTGATGCTTCAACAAACTCACCATAGCAGTTGTCAATAAATACGTAAGCGTCGGAAATTCCCTTTACAGCTTTATAAAGCTCGTTCATTTCAGTAACCGAAAGGGTAGGTCTGTCAAGGTATCCCTTCGAACGCTGTATATACACAACTTTTATCGTTTCGTTTTTTAAGGTTTCAATAACTTTTGCAATATCTATCTTGCCGTCATCAGTCAATTCGATTTGCTTATAGAGAATTCCGAAGTCCTTCAGACTTCCGTTATTGTTTCCGTCATCCTTTATGCCGATAACCTCATCGAGTGTATCGTAAGGCTTTCCGGTAACCGAAAGGAGTGTATCGCCCGGACGAAGAAGCCCGAAAAGACCTGTTGAAAGAGTATGTGTTCCGGAAATGAGTGTATGTCTGACAAGAGCAGCTTCCTTGTTGAATACCTTAGCGTATATTCTGTCAAGCGTGTCTCTGCCTCTGTCGTCGTAACCGTAGCCGCAAGAACCTGCAAACATAGCCTCAGCGACTCTTTCTTCGCTGAATGCGTTTAACACCTTTTTTGTGTTTTCGAATGAAATTTTATCAAAATAATCAAACTTTTCTCGCAAGGCGATTTCTGCCTCGTTTGCGAGAGCCAAGAGTTTGTCTGAAATAACCATATTACTCACCTTATATTTCGTTTAAAACGATGTTTTTAAAATACTGACCGCGTATTTCAAAGTTTTTAAAGCTGTCAAAGCTTGCCGCGGCAGGAGATAAAAGAACGATGTCGCCTTTTTCTGCAGAGCTTGATGCTGTAATTACCGCATCCTTGAAATCAGGACATTCTTTTATAACAGCGCCAGAAGATAAAAATTCTTCGCTTTCTGTAAGTGCTGTTTTGATCTTGTCTGCGCAAGCACCTGTAAGTACAACGCATTTAGCTTTTTTTGCCATAACGGGCGCCAGAACGGAATAGTCAAGCTTTTTGTCGTATCCGCCGCAAATAACAACAAGATTTCTTTCGGAGAATGCGCTGAGCGCTGCCATAGTTCTCGTCGGTGTGGAGTCTATTGAGCCATTGTAATATTTCACACCGTTCTTTTCTGTTACATATTCAAGTCTGTGCTCAACGCCCTTAAATGATGAAGCAACCTTTCTGATTGCATCGGTATTTACAAAATTATAAGTCGCGCCTATAGCCGCCATATAATTTTCTATATTGTATCTGCCGGGGAGGAGAATATCGCTTGTTTTTAAAATCTTCTCGCCATTTATACAGATATAACCGTCTTTTTCAAAAATATCGCTTGTGCTCTTGCTTGAAAAATAAGTTGCGTTACCCGATATTTCTTTTGCCATTTGCAAGGTTATCTCGTTTTCTGCGTTTGTGACGAGGGAGATGCTATCGTTGAATTTGTATATATTCTTCTTAGCCTCAATGTACTCCTCGTAATCCGTGTGATAATCAAGATGGTTTGGAGAAATATTCGTAACCACGGCGATTTCGGGAGACGTTTTCATCGTGTGAAGCTGGAAAGAAGAAAGCTCTATAACAGCAAAGTCAGTAGGTTTCATTTTGTCGATGTCAGGCAAAAGCGGTCTTCCTATGTTGCCGCCGAGCCACACCGTCTTACCTGCCGCTTTAAGTATTTCGGAGACAAGCGTCGTTGTGGTAGTCTTTCCGTCGCTTCCTGTAATTCCTATTTTTGTGCAAGGGCATAAATCGAAGAAGACTTGCATTTCGCTTGTCAGAACGCTTCCGCGTTCGACAGCTTTTACAAAAGAAGGGTGATCGTATCTCATTCCGGGAGTACGGAAAATTATTTCATCGTCAATATTATCAAGATAGTTTTCTCCCGCAATAAGTCTTACGCCTTTTTGCTCAAGACCGATCGCTATTTCTCCCAAAGATTCTTTTGGCTTCATATCACGTGCAGTAACCAAAGCCCCTGCAGATAATAAAAAGTCAATAAGAGGGAGATTGGAAACACCTATTCCGCAAACGGAAATACGTTTTCCTTTTATGGAGTTTTTATACTTTTGTATCTTATCCGTAATTATCACCCTTAAAATTATTTGAATGTGCATAAAATGTACATCTAATATATTATATATATAATTGCATAATTTATCAACCGATTTCACAAAAAATTCACCCAATTTCACATTTTTTTCACTAATTGGGATAAAAATACTGAGTTTGAAAACGGTAATAAAAACAAAGTACGAATTAAAACAAAAAATGGATAAAATTTACTTGCAGAAAAGAAAATAATGTGGTATAATGTAACTACTTATAATGTAATATGGCAATGTTGTGATCATATCTCAACAGGAATGGAGAAAAACAGATGAGTGAAGCATATTTATCAAGAGGCGTATCCGCCGAAAAAACAGACGTTCATAACGCTGTAAAGACATTGGACAAGGGTGTGTTCAAGGGAGCATTCTGCACACTTATGCCCGACCCCACAGGTGATGAAAAGTATTGCGCTGCGATGCACGCAGACGGTGCGGGTACAAAATCCTCTCTCGCATACATTAAGTTTAACGAAACGGGCGATTATACTGCATTTTCCGATATCGCTCAGGACTCTATGGTAATGAACCTTGACGACCTTCTTTGCGTAGGCGCTACCGAAGGATTTATTATGTCTAACACTATCGGCAGAAACGCTCACCGTGTTGACGGAAATGCTGTTAAGGCTGTAATTACAGGTTATACTGCATTTGTTGAAAAAATGCGTAAATACGGTGTTGATATTACTATGTGCGGCGGTGAAACTGCTGACGTAGGAGATTTGGTTTCCACACTTATCGTTGACTCGACATTTTTTGTAAGAATGAAGAGAGACCACGTTATCAACTGTGATAACATCAAAGCAGGCGACGTTATCGTTGGTTTTGCATCATCAGGACAGGCAGTGTACGAAGATAAGTATAATGCAGGTATGGGATCAAACGGTCTTACTGCTGCAAGACACTTGCTTCTTGCTCATGAATATGCTTCCAAGTATCCCGAAACATATTCAAATACAATTCCCGACGAACAGGTATACTGCGGAACTTACAAGTTCTCAGATATCCTTCCCGGAACAAACGTAACAGTTGGAGATGCGATCCTTTCTCCCACAAGAACTTACGCTCCTATCGTTAAGGATATTCTCGAAGGCAGACGCGAGGCTGTTCACGGTATGGTTCACTGCACAGGCGGCGGTCAGGTAAAATGTAAGAACTTCGGTATCGGCTTGCACTATATCAAGGACAACCTTTTTGACGTTCCTCCGCTCTTTAAGGCGATCGGTGAAAACTCAGACGTTGGAACTGCTGAAATGTACAGAATATTCAATATGGGTCACCGTCTTGAAGTGTTCTGCGCTCCCGAGGATGCTGAATTTATGATTAAGGCAGCCGAAAAATACGGCGTAGAAGCTAAGATCGTAGGACGTGTTGAAGAAAGCGATACCGGTGTAAACAAGGTTACTATCAGACACAACGGAGAAGAATTTAACTATTGATTTTTGTACAGCCTGAAAATAAAAAACAAAGAAGGTGTAGAAGTTGCGTAAAAGAATATTGACAGTTGGCAGAGCGGATATGAATATGGTTATGAATATCGGCACACTTCCGTCATCGGGACAGGTAACGGAGGGACATAATTATGCTTACGTACCGGGAGGTCGCGGAAGCGTTGCGGCTGTTGCATTTGCGAAACTGTCTGCAGATTCTGTTTTTTGTGCAAGACTCGGCGATGACGAAAACGGACTAAGGCTCATAAAATATTATAATGACTGTGGTGTTGATACGAGATTTATTACGCGCGACTCGGAGCTTCCTACCGGATTTTCCGCGGTAATAAACGAAGCGGGTGATACTACTCGCACCATTACATATCCCGGAGCAAACAAAAGATTCGGCAGAGAAGATCTCGAGAATGCTTTCGTTTGCTATCCCGACGCATTGTTTTTGCAGTTTGAGTTGCCTGACAGAGAGATAGTTGCGGCGACAAGACTTGCAAAAAGACAGGGAATACCGGTGTTTATTGATGCAGGACCTAATATGATGACGCTTCCTTTGGAATATCTCGAAAACGTTGAGGTGTTCTCACCTAACGAAGAAGAAGTGTATCATTATACGGGAATTTACCCCGGAGATCACGAGCGTTGTCTTAAAGCGTGTATGGCTTTGGCATCAAAGGTAAATGCTAAGTATATCGTATTGAAATTGGGACGCAAGGGTTCTTTCGTGTATGACGGAAAGTATTATAACGTAGTTCCCGCGTACGATACAACGTTCATTGACGGAGCTGCTGCAGGTGACGTATTCTCGGCTGCGCTTGTGGTTGAGTATATGAGACACGGCGATATGAAGGCGGCTTGTGAATTTGCTAATCTTGCGGGCGCTATTGCTGTTTCAAGAGAGGGCTCTTACGCATCCGTTCCGACACGTGACGAGGTTGAAAAGTTTGCCGACAGGCTTGGTGTAAAATTGATTTGACTTAAAATTTTAGGCGGCACGGAAGTAGTGCCGCCTAAGTAATATATCCACATAACTATAGGATTGAGGATTTGGAATGGCTTATACAAAAGAACAAAAAAGTTTTATTTCAGAGGATAAACAGACGGAAATAGTGTATTACGTATACACCCCCGACAAGACACCTAAGGCGGTGTTTCAGATTATCCACGGAATGTGCGAATATATGGAAAGATACGAGCATTTTGCGGAGTATCTTTGTGACAAGGGTATAGTTGTTTGCGGCTGCGATCTCAGAGGTCACGGAAAGAGCGCAAAAACGAAGGATGAACTTGGCTTTTTCGGTGCGAAAAAGGGGTATGAATATTTCAGCAAGGATACAGAATCCCTGCGTTTGATCATGCGTCAAAAATATAAGAGATTGCCTTATATTATGCTCGGTCACAGTATGGGAAGTCTTATACTTCGCGACTATATAGTCGATCACGGAACAGATATTGACGGAGCGATAATTGCGGGAACTGTCGGCGGTAAATTTCCTATAAAGAAAGGTCTTGCTTTGACTGAATTTACAGCAAGATTTAAGGGCGGACGTTCAAAGCATCAGTCATTGAAGGATGCTATTATGAAGGTGTTTGATATGGAATATCCCGAAAAAACACCGATGGCGTGGCTGTCAAGAGATTCTCAGGTCGGAATTGATAACGATAAAGACGAGATGTGTAATTTTACCTTCACTTCGAGAGGATATAACGACCTTTTGAGACTTTACGACAACGTTTCATATCCCGAGTGGGCGTATGACGTGCCGAAAAGTTTGCCTATATTTATTATAAGCGGTTCTGATGACCCGATCGGCGCTAAGGGTAAAGGGGTTACAGAGGTTTATAAATCCTTGGAGGACGCTGAGATCAACAGCCTTAAGTTCAAGCTTTATGACGGCGCAAGACACGAGCTTATAAACGAAACAAACAAAGAAGAAATATTTGATGATATACACGAATGGTGCGACGAGGTTATCGAGGGTGTTGTCGAGTGTATGAAATTCAATTAAATAAATTGAAAGTGACGTTAAAAAATGGCTAAAAAAATTATGGGAATCGACTACGGTGAAGCGAGGACAGGTATTGCAGTAAGCGATGCTCTTGGTTTTCTTGCGAACGGCGTGGGAAATATAGAAGAAAGAGATATAAACAGACTTATAAATAAGATTGCCGAAAAGGCAAGCGAATTGTCGGTTGAAATGCTTGTTATAGGTAACCCCGTTAATATGAACGGAACTTTAGGTCCAAAGGCTGAAAAGGTTGCAAAGCTTGCCGAAAGACTTAGAGAAAAGACGGGTTTGCCTGTTGTTTTGTTCGATGAAAGATGCACGACTATGGCAGCTCATAAGTTTTTGAACGAAACGAATACGCGCGGCAAAAAAAGAAAGGGCGTTGTCGATACCCTTTCAGCGCAGATAATATTGCAGAATTATATGGACAGTAACAGGAGCTTATAAAAAATATATCCCCCACAGTTTTTGTGGGGGATATATAGCTGGTATATCAGACTTGTAAGCCGGGTTCTGTGACAAGCGTAAAGCTTGACTGCGTTCATCTATCTTCGCTTGGCGTTACCGACAAGCTTCGGAGCGTAACGCTCCGTGCCACCCAAGAGTAAACGACGGGCAGCCGCTGTATTGCTACATACTCTTATGCGGTGTTGCTTCGGATAGGGTTTACATTTGCACAATGTTACCATTATGCCGGTGAGCTCTTACCTCGCCTTTCCATCCTTACTGATAAAAATATCAGCGGTTTATTTCTGTTGCACTTTCCCGGGAGTCGCCTCCGGCGGACGTTATCCGTTATCCTGCCCTATGAAGCCCGGACTTTCCTCGCAATACGACCTTTCGGCATAATATTACGCGAACGCACCGTCTGGTACGTTTGTATTATATTTATTTTTTTGTTTTTTGTCAAGTCATACTTGTTTTTGAGGTGGATATGAAAATAATCAACGTATGCGGAACCGACGTTTTCGTCACAAAAAAGAGAATAAAAAATATATATCTCCGTGTGAAAAATAACGGGGAAGTTTTTGTGTCAGCACCCTTGTTTATGAGTGATGACTTGATAGTTGATTTTGTGAATTCAAAAGCTGAATGGATAAAAAAATCAAGAAGCAAAATATCTAAAAGAGAGGCTTGTAAGGCTGATTTTTCTGAGGGTGAAGAAAGAAGATTTTTAGGCTCGAAATATACTCTGCATATAGACACCGAAAGAAAAAACGGATATTATTTTAAGGGTAATGATATAGTTATTTGCGTAGGAAAAGACAGTACGGTCGAGTCGAGGAAAAAAGCGTTGGCTGAGGTGTATAGAGATGCCTTAGGCGAGATAATGCCCGAGATGATAAAAAGGTGTGAGGCAAAGTCGGGACTAAGTGCAAACGAGTGGCGTTTGAAGAATATGAAGACGCGATGGGGTAGCTGTAACACAAAAGAGGGAAGGATATGGCTTTCGGTTTGGCTTGTTGAAAAGCCGTATGAATTTATTGAATCGGTAGTGTATCACGAGCTGACGCATTTGAAGATAAAGGGGCACGGCAAGGATTTTTATAGCCTTCTTGAAAGCTATTGCCCGAACTATAGAAGTATTCAAAAGAGCGCGAAAAGGCGATGAATTGTCAACAAAGAAATATCTTTGAAAAAGTATTGACAAAAAATATATGGTTTGATATAATAATGTCTCGGTAATTGCTGCTATAGCTCAGATGGTAGAGCGCATCCTTGGTAAGGATGAGGTCGCCGGTTCAATTCCGGCTAGCAGCTCCACAATGCCTACCTTTAATGGAACAGGCACTAAAAACCCTTGATTTTTC
>SVRB01000038.1 GCA_015065045.1 Oscillospiraceae bacterium
CCACTGCAGAACACCCCATCACTTGCGGGAATGCACCGGATGTGTTTGCGGAGCAAAGAATTTATATTGGTATGCGTCAGGCGTGCGTTTACACTTTCCTCGGTGAGAAGGAAAAAGCATATGCTGTACTTGAAGACATTGTAGCGTTGATGGAGAATGTAATGACAATGCCTGATGGCGCGATATTATGTTGTACTTCTCCTGCTCTTGATGTTTTAACTGTTACGTTAAAAAACGAAGAGACCTGCGGGGCGTTAGGGCGTGGAAAATCACTATGGTATACGCTTGAAAATAACGAATCAGAAAGGTGTATAGAAATTTTCCCTAAAAGCGAACTTGAGTGCCTCGCAGTTGCTGAATATGCTCGTTGGGGTTGGTTGACACCTATACGTAATGAAGAACGATTTGCAAAGCTGATTCGGCGCATTGAGAAAATAGTTTGACAATACAAAGGATAAAGCCCGAAGCACACGCTTCGGGCTTTACTATTTTTTATGATACATTAGTAATTTTCTTTTCTTACTTCGAAGTAAGCCTTAGGATGCTTACAAACGGGGCACAATTCGGGTGCGTTAGTACCAACAACGATATGACCACAGTTACGGCATTCCCAAACAGTTACGCCGCTCTTTTCAAATACTGCCTTCTGCTCAACGTTGTTAAGAAGTGCGCGGTATCTTTCCTCGTGAGCCTTCTCAATTGCGGCAACAGCGCGGAACTGTTCAGCGAGTTCAAGGAATCCTTCCTCTTCTGCATCCTTTGCAAAGTTGTCATACATATCAGTCCACTCATAGTTTTCGCCCTCTGCTGCGTGGAGGAGGTTTTCTGCTGTATCGCCGAGCTCCCCGAGAGCCTTAAACCAAAGCTTTGCGTGTTCCTTTTCGTTTTCAGCAGTCTGAAGGAAGAGAGCTGCGATCTGCTCATATCCTGCCTTCTTTGCTACAGAAGCGAAATAAGTGTACTTGTTTCTTGCCTGAGATTCACCTGCAAAAGCTTCCCAAAGGTTCTTTTCGGTCTTTGTGCCTGCAAAAGGATTCTTTGCAGGAGCTACTTCTTCAACTTTTTCAAACTTAGATGCGGGTACCTTGCAAACGGGGCATTTGAAGTCGTCCGTCATATCTCCCTCGTGAATATATCCACATATTGTGCATTTCCATTTAGCCATTTTCTTTGTTTCTCCTTTTATAATTTCTTTATTGATATCGCTGCTGCGATCTTTGTATACTGTATGGAGCATTTTTTCTGCAAGCTCGCTGAGCGGTTTGCCGTAAAAATCCTTGTAGAGCTGCTTAATTTCGGGATTTTCGTGGCTGAGGCGGAGAGTCATAGATGCATCTCTCTTATAAAGGCTTTCGATTCTTGCTTTACGGCTCGCGTTGGCGTCTGCTGCGAAATCACGAGGCTGTCCGCCACCGCCGATACATCCGCCGGGACAGGTCATAACCTCTACAAAGTGATAATTTTTTTCTCCGCTTTTAATGAGTTCGATAAGCTTTCGAGCATTTGCGGTTCCGTAAACAACGGCAACGTTGACCGTTATTCCATCAATCTCAACGCTTGCATCTCTGATGCCCTCGTATCCACGAACGGGCTTAAGGTCAAAAAGCGCATTGGGGGGTACTTCACCTGTGATATATGAATATGCTGTACGAAGCGCTGCTTCCATAACACCACCCGTGTTACCGAATATCACGCCTGCGCCCGATGCTTCACCCATAAAGCGATCGTAGTCGCTGTCTTCCAAAGCATTAAAGTCGATTCCTGCTTCCTTTGCCCAAAGAGCAAGCTCGCGAGTTGTAACAACATAGTCCATATCACGCATTTCGGGGATACCGAGCTTTTTGCCTGCGGCGTTCATTTCCTCGCGGCGAATCTCAAACTTCTTTGCTGTACAAGGGGTGAGCGCTACGTTGACGATCTTTCTTGGGTCAATGCCCATCTTTTGCGCAAAGTATGTCTTAATTGTGGGGCCCTGCATACCGATGGGGCTCTTTACAGAGGATACGTTAGGTAACATCTCAGGGTAATAAGTTTCAGCAAACTTTACCCATGCAGGACAACAGCTTGTGAACTGGGGCAGGGGCTTGTTTTTCTTTGTAATACGCTCTACAAGCTCGCTCGCCTCTTCTACGATGGTAAGGTCAGCGGCAAAGTTTGTGTCAAGCACGTAGTCCGCGCCGAGCGCACGCATAAGCGCAATCATTTTACCCTGTACAAAGCTTCCCTTAGGCATTCCGAATTCCTCGCCGAGAGCAACACGGACAGAGGGTGATGTGCTGACGATAACAATTTTGTCGGGGTCAGCGATAGCTGCTTTTACACTTGGATACTCATAAACTTCTGTAATACTTGCGGTAGGGCATACGTTGGCGCACTGTCCGCAGTGGATACAGATAGCGTTTCCTCCGGTTTGTTCGAAGGAATATGTACCGTGAACACCTATATCATTGGTGCAGACTTCACGGCATTGTCCACACTTGATGCACAATTCTTCGTTGCGGCAAATACTCGGGTTATCATTTTCGATCGGGACCCGAACGGATAATGGTAAGTGCTTTGCCATTTTTCATTCCTCCTATGTTTCTTGATTTATCTTTAAATTTATTTTGAATACAGATCTATCGATAATAATTATATCATACAACTATAATTTTTTTCAATATTTTTTCTTGAAAATTTGACTCGGTCTTTTTGTTTTTTGTTTGTAAGCGCTTTTTAAAAAAACAAAGCATAATTCAAATATCAGCGCTATAAGCGGTTTTTTTAACAATATCATTATTGAAAATTGCCACAGTATATGGTATAATAAATCGAAGGCAGTCGACAAGGGTTTTGCCATCAAAATATAAAAAATAAAATTATAAGGAGAAAACAACGTATGAAAAGACTATTTGTAATTATTTTTTCGATTATTCTGACATTGACAGCTATAGCGTTGTCAGCTTGTTCTTCTAAACCACAGGCTAATTCTCCTGAATTAGAGACAGGTTGCGATCATTCGCATGGTACAATGCTGGAGTGGAATGCCACAAAGCATTGGAGAAGGTGCTGGCATTGTCCTGAAAAATTCCAAGAGGGTGAGCACACCTTAAATGATGAATCTAAGTGCACCGTATGTAATGTTGAAGTTTTAAAGCGTGAAGATTCCATATTGGTTAATATATACGATAAACAAGGAAATATTATCCAAACAGAGGAATATGATATTGACGGTCATCTTAATAACACAAAGGAATATGACGTGATAGATGGTGAAAATCGTCTTTCGTATTATAGACAAATCAACGAGGATGGCAGTTGGTTTAGAAATTCATATGACAAACACGGCAATGTTACGCATGTGACTGTCTATAAAGAGGGTAGCATAGCTATGGAGGGAAGTTATACTTATTCCCAAAATAGTAAAGGCGAATGGTGTAAAATGTATGCCACTGAAGACTACAGTGACGGAACAAAAATTAGGGAGGAATATGACGAAAACGGTTTCATAATCACAAGGGCAGTTTATGATGTAGATGGCAATAGAATTTCCAATGGGGTCTGGAGACGTAGATATGACGATAACGGTTTTATGATACAAGTAATAGGAACGGTTAGGGATGTAGACGGTAATAGAATTTCCGTAGAAGAGTGGAGATATAAATATGACGATAACGGTTTTGTTATATCGGAATCAGGAACAGTATCGGCTTATGATAATGAAGTAGTTGTCAAACAAACCTCTTATAGAACCACTACAGATGGTGGTGAAATTCGCAAATACGTCTATATGGAAACAATCTATAACGAAGACAAAAGCGAAACGGTTTACTCATATGACGAAAACGAAAAAATCATCAAAAAAACAATCTATTACGAAGACAGAAGTTATACTGTTTACTCATATAATGAAAATGGAGAAATCGTCAGCGAAACAAAGTATGACACTAAAGGTTATGTAATTAAGTAACTATAAAAAAATCGCAATTTTTAAAAAGAATTGCGATTTTTGTTTTTTTGTGTTACAATATTGGATATCATAAAAATAATTCTGAAATAATATAAATTTTGGGGGTATTGGTACATATGAAATACAGCGTAGATATGAACTATCTTATAGAAAGCTTTCGTCGCGTGGTAAATACGCCGAGTCCGGTTGGTTACTACGTAAAGCTCAATCCCGTTTTGGAAAAAATGGCAGATGAGCTTGGATATTCCGTATCCTATGACCAAAAGAATACTCTTTACATCACCGTTGACGGAGAAGATAATACAAAAACCGTCGCTGTAGGCGCTCACGTTGACACGTTGGGACTTGTAGTACGCTCTATAAACGCCAACGGCACATTGTCAATAAGAATGCTTGGCGGAGTATGTATGCCCAGCATTGAAGGAGAAACTGTAACCGTACACACAAGAAGCGGCAAAGACTATTCGGGATTGGTTATCTGCAAATATCACTCGGTACACGTTTTTGATGAAGCTCACAAGGCTGAAAGAAACGAAGATACAATACAGATACTTTTGGACGAGGACGTAAAAACAAAGTCCGACGTTCAGGCTCTCGGTATACAAAACGGTGACGTTATATCCATCGAGCCCCGTGTTCAGCTTACGGAAAACGGCTATTTAAAATCAAGATTTATCGACGATAAGGGTGCAGTGGCGTGTTCGTTTGCTGCGCTTAAATACCTAAAAGAAAATTCACTGAAACCCAAATATAAAACCGTTTTTGCATTCCCGTATCACGAAGAAATCGGTATCGGTGGAGCATACGTTCCGTCGGAAATCAGCGAATACGTGGCGGTAGACATCGGCTTGATCGGCCCTGAGCTTGACGGAGACGAGTATAGTGTAAGCATTTGCGCAAAGGATGCTTTATGTCCTTACGACTACGAGTTGACTTCAAAGCTTATTACGTTAGCGCAAAAAGCAGAATGTGAATATGCAGTTGACGTATTCTACCGTTACAGCACCGACGCCAACGCCGCTATGAGAGCGGGAAATAACATCAAAAACGCCGCTTTCGGAATGGCTGTATATTGCAGTCACGGAATGGAACGCACACACATCAAGGGTCTTGAAAACACAACGGGACTATTGCTTGAATATTTGTTCGCGGAATAATTTAAAGAGTGAAAAGTTTGACTGAGGTTACTGATGAAAACGGCAAAAGTAATTGTTGTGCCATATGATGAAGCGTGGCGTGTTGCTTTTGAAGAAATAAAGAAAGAAATCTTAGACGCAATCGGGGATTTGATTGTCGGTATTGAACACGTCGGAAGCACATCCGTAAAAGGAATGTATGCCAAGCCCTGCATTGACGTTGACGTGATTATCAAAGACTACTCGGAGTTTGATGCTGTTGTCAAAAGATTAGAAGCTATCGGATATATTCACGAGGGTGATCTTGGCATTAAAGACAGGGAAGCTTTTGATTATTCAAACAAAGAGCATTTACAAAAACACCATTTGTACGTGTGTCCGCAACAGTCTGAAGAGCTGCATCGACATATTACTTTTAGGGATTATCTCAGAAGCAATCCCGAAGCGGCAGAAAAATATAGTTTAACAAAACAAACAGCCGCGCAATTATTTCCAAACGATATTGACAAGTATATTGAGTACAAATCTCCGTGCATTGAGGAAATATATAAGGCGTGCGGCTTAGAATGACTTAGAAAAAATGGCGTGGCGTTCTTGATGCTATGTATGAGGAGTTTTACATGAATATTAAAGTGCAACATAAAAATTATACACTCTCTTGTTATTACGATAAACAATGGATAAACGAGTATTCAAACGGAGAAATAGCATCATTGAAACTGATACAAGAAGGCGATTCTGACAATATTTTGGTTTGTTACAGATCAGGAGAAACGTATACTTGGAAAAGTAAATATATTGATGCTTACAATATTGCACAGTTTGGAGTCGCGGTATCCTCAAACGGTAAATTTGTATTTGCTCAAACGTGGGAAAATGGTCTTTTTTGTATTGATGCCAAAACCGGAGAATGTATTTGGAGAACCAAAAGTAAGCGTGGTATAACAAGCATTTTTGTAAATGATGATACAATTGTTTGCCAACAACACCATTACGCTATGCAGTTGATAGATATGAACACGGGCGAGGTGCTTAAAGAAAAGCGTCCATCAACAGCTTATGATTTTAATTCCCTTGACAATCGGCATATAATATGTCAATCAAACTCGCGTAAATGGGAAATTATAGAATCTGAAACTTTGGACGTAAAAGAATCGTTTACACATAAAGAATTTACAGGCGGTCATACTGATAAATTGATCAATCATATTAGTTTAGGCGAAAACGGAATAATATGCGTAAGACAAATAACAACCGACTATGCTAATGATGTAGAACCACCAAAAATGATTACAAGCGTAGAGTTCGAACATTTATTAAAATCAAACTATCTTTCAAATCTATAATAAAAATCGGTTTCTTTACCATAAAGCAAAAAACGCATCATCTATATTGATGATGCGTTTTTGTTTTTCAACCCTCAGTTGAAAAATTCTCGTTTGAGCTGCAAAAATGTAAAATATACTTGACATTTTAGGCTTCTTGTGGTATTGTATATATGTAAAGCAAACTTTACTTTTGTGGTGAGGGGGAGTATATTTGAATAACAAAATAAAAGAGTTAAGAAAACAGCTCAACGTTACTCAAGACGAGTTAGCGGGTGTTGTTGGGGTAACAAGACAGACAATAATATCACTTGAAAACGGAAAATATAATGCCTCTTTACAGCTTGCATTTAAGATATCCAAGTATTTTGGCAAGAATATTGAAGAAGTATTTATTTTTGAGGAGGAATGAGTATGGAGTTTAAGAGAAAACTGAAAATCAGATTGTATGTTGCTATCTCGTATATAATTTTAGGTGTAGCTATGATAGCTGCTTCTCTCATATTAAAAATTTCGAATAATTTTATATCGTCGTTCGGCTTTGCTCTTTTTATGATCGGCATCGTGCGTACAAGAAGTTATCGTTTGATTACCAAGAATGAGGAAACCATAAGAAAGCAGATGATTGCAGAGACCGATGAAAGAAACGTAGCTATTGCCCACAAAGCAAAGAGCCTTTCATTTATGATATACCTGTTTCTTGTAAGTGTTACTGTAATAGTTTTGGAATTATTAAACAAGATCGAGCTCGCAATTATTCTTGCGGGAACGGTTGCTTTCTTGGTTCTCTTATACTGGATATGCTATTTTATAATAAGAAAAAGATCGTAAACTTTTAGTTTACGATTCTTTTTTATTGTTTAATTATTATTGATTCGGAGCAACGCGATTTTATCTGCGTTTGAGAGAAATATATATTCTCAAGAGGGATCCATTCTTCAAAAAAACGCTTTGCGAGCTGTTTGGTATTTCGCTTTAATATGCGTTCTTTTTGGTAAATTGGATCAATATCCAAAAACAACGAAAGATCATAATATTTTTCAAATTGGGGGTGCATAGAATATGCGCCCTCTATTATTGTCAGCTTCTTTGGAGCGACTGATATCGGCTGACCTAACGTTTGTGTAGAGCAATCGAATTTTCTGTAGCATACCGTTTTATTTTGTCTTAACGGCAGTAGCACCTCATCATAAAAGCGTTCTCTGTCAACGTTGCCGCCCACCTCTGCAAGACGTTGTGCGGTTCGCTGTTCGGGACGTAGGAAAAAGTCGTCCATATGGAACACATTGCAATCATATACGCTTTGCAGTATACCTGAAAGCGTTGTTTTTCCGCTTGCGCTTCCGCCTTCAATGGCGACAACAGCCGAGCCTTTGCTAAGAAGTGCATCTATTTTTATAAATATCTGCAAATAATCTGCGTAACGGTTATCGATCACGCGATAGGCAGGATTATACGCTGAGCGAAATGTATCGGAGTGGCGTATAGCAGGATAGCCCTTGCTTTCCCATTTATTGAGCGATAGATCAAAGGAATCACGGTCAAGCGGCAGAGATCCGTCTGCGATAAGACTCTTTATGACACTTATTTTTTCTTTCAATATAGCCATACCGTCGGGTTCCTTTTTTGCCGAGAGACAGAATAATTTTGCAAGAGTTTCGGCATTCAATCCTTCGTTTAAGCACGAAAGCTGAACGCGGCTATATGAACCGTCAAGCAATTCCTTGATGGGCGTTTTTGTCTTTTGTAACGCATCGTATTCTTTTTTTATATTTTCTAACACCAATCCTTCGTTTGACACGAGGTGCTCGCAACCGAACGAGCTTTGGAATATGTATTTAAAAATATCTTCAGCTTGCAGCTCAGGATAGGTTTTGTAGTGGCTTATCAAGAGCTCACGGGTTTTATTTTTGTCCATTTTGATCTCTCAATTTTAAAACATTTAAGTTGTCAAGAAGCATAACGATTACGGGAACCAAAACTATCTGCAAAATAATACCGGGGACAGCATTGGTCAATGCTCCGGCAATAAAGGCTGCAAAAGTAAAGCTTCCGCTGTTTAATCCAACGCAAATAAACATTGCCGCGCCCCAAACAAGACGGCCTAAAATCATAGCTGTAATCAATGAGCAATAGATAAAGGGCTTCTTGCGGGGAAGGATTTTGTGCATAAGTCCTGCGATGGCGCCGTATGCTGCAAGCTCAAAAGCCATACATACTGCTGTGGGGAACATAGGGGGGAATCCGCCTGTTAAGGCTGAACGCAATAACGGAGCGATAAATCCAACTATAAGTCCCCAGGGCCAACCGCATATAAATCCGCAGAGCAAAACGGGTGGGTGCATCGGGCAAAGTACAGAGCCTATTTTTGGAATCTGTCCTGTCAAAAATGGCAAAACGTAAGCAAGCGCCAAAAAGAGAGATGCAAGTATCATATTTAGAAGTCTGTTGTGCTTTTTCATGTTCAGTTCCTTTCCAGCACACCTTTTGCAGTATGTTCGCACTGTAAAAATACACGCTCGGATATCTCGGAAATCTTCGATATTTCACTATCTTTACAGGTTTTAAGTTGTTGTTTTTTCGGCAGTCCCCATATGTTAAATATACGAGGACCTATCCATTCGCAGTAGTCTGTTTTATCGAACACGCCCTTTAAAATCGAGAGAGCGGCAGTTTTCGGCTTCATAAAAATAACCTTCATTGGATGCTTGATCAAAGCAAATATCAGCTTTGGATAATGGGCTGTAATGTTGGTCAAGGTTATTCCCGGATGTACTACCGAAAGGGTTGCTTTATCTTCGTTTTTAAAAAGCTCATATAAAGAAAACATTAAATATCTTTTTGCGTTTCCGTATACCTTTGACGATGCTTTTCTTTTTAAGAAATCTACGTCGTTTTCGTCAATTTTCGAGTAATTATGAGCGATGCTTCCGACAACGATCATCTTGCCGTTTCGTTCACTGAGCATAGGTAATATTTTTCTGATTATGTAATAAGGTGACGCAAAGTTTATCTGAAAAACGTTGTCAAATCCGCTTGTACATATATGTCGGGGAATGCTGTATGCGCCTGCATTATGTATAAAATAGTCGATTCCGATCTCGTTAAGCTTTTTGCTGACCGTATCGGCGCAGGAGATATCCTCTAAATCGAGCGTAATACAGCTAATGTCGGCATTTTTAAAGCGACAGCATAGGCTGTCTTTATGCGCCGATGAGCGTTCATAGCTTCTATCGAGAAGTATAAGAGATGCTCCGAGCGATACGAGGTACGAGCATAGTTCTTTTCCAAGTCCACCTGTCGAGCCTGTTATCGCAATTTTCTTTCCGTGTAATTCTTTTGTGTGTATCTTAAGCCATTTTTGTATGTTCATTATGCTCACGTCATTTTCTTTTTTGTTTAGTATAGCATAAAAATATAATTGTTTCAATACTATTACTGATTTAATTAAGTCTGTAAGTGTTTACTTAATAATTGTAAGTAAATGTTGACATTTTTGAAAAATGGATGTATACTTAATTTAGCAAAATTATTTCTAACTCAAAAGGAGATAAAGATATGAAAAAACTTAGTTTATTGATGGCATTGATCGTGCTTGTGACCATCGGCGGAGTTTATGCTACATGGAACTACGCACAGGGTAACGTTTCTACAGCGCAGGGCTTTGCTCTTCCCAAGATGGAAACAGTTGTTACTACCGGTACAAAGGGTTCTATTGCAGTAGATGTGTCCGGTCTTACAATTAAAATTGATGACGATGCAAATGATGCTTACACACACAAGGCTGTTTTGAAGATGGACGGCGAGCTTAAGATCAACTTCACTCCCGCAGTTGGTGCTGACGAATCAGTAGCAAATAACGGTATAAAGATGAGAGTTGAAATTACTTGTACAGAAAACTGGAAATATGATGAAAAGAACATATTTACTGTAGACACTTCGAAGAATGTTATTATAACCGATTCTGCTACAAAAGAAATTGTGATTACTGCAGATGAACTTGCAGAAATCATTCAGCTCAACGACTTTACCCTCGCTACATATAGTGAATTCCAGGAATTCCAGACAATCCTTAACCGCGGTAACATTAAGATCCAGGTAAGCGAAGTAGTACAAACAGAAAGCTAAATAAGACAGAGGGAGTGTTTCTTTAAAAAAGGAATACTCCCTTACACATAAGGAAAAAAAATGACTGATTACGATTTGTATATATTTTTTCTCTGCTTTACCGTTTTCACGATTCTGACGGTTTTGCTTTTCGGAATGCTGTATTTTATCGTTAAGCAAAGTCTTCGTTTGATACGTTGCGGAGAAGAAGATGATTATATTATTAAAGAATTTACGCAAACGAAGAAACAAAGCAAGGCTATAGGTGTTTTTAATACCGTTGTTTCTGTAGTTTTATGTGTTTTCTTTCTGATATCATTTATATTTTCAATTTATATAAACGTAACAGAGGATGTTTATTTTAAAAACACCCCGACGTTAAAAGTGGTTAAAACCGGTTCTATGGCGGAAAAACGCAGTACGAACGAATATCTTTTTAAAAACGATCTTAACGATCAGATAAAAACGTTTGATCTTATTTTGACGTACGAGTTACCCGAAGAAAAAGATTTGAAGCTTTATGATATTGTTGTTTATGAAGCGGACAACACTCTCGTTGTACATAGAATCGTAGGTATTGAAGAACCGAATGAACGCCATCCGAACGAACGTTGGTTTACCTGTCAGGGAGATAACGTGGAATTGCCCGACCGTTTTCCCGTTCACTATTCTCAGATGAAGGGAATATACAGAGGACAGCGTGTTGCGTTTGTCGGTAGTTTTATTTTGTTTATGCAGTCGCCTGCAGGCTGGCTGTGCATTCTTCTTGTTGTTGCTGCGATAATTGCAACACCTATAATTGAAAAGAAGATCTTGTCGGAAAAGAAAAAGCGTTTTAAATTGATAGTTAAGCAAAACAACCTCAATACATTGTCGAAAGAACAGGTAGAGTTGGTATGAACGGAAAAATTATTCTTAAGCCGCTCACCCTTATTGTAGCTCTGCTGTTTATAATTTCAATAGGCGGAGCATATGCAACGTGGTACTATTCAAGAGGGGTTTGCGATGATGTTTATGAAGTATTGCCGCTTGATGTTTTTCCATGGTCCGGAGCCGAAATTTTGCCCGAGGAAGACCAGGTAGGTAAAAACCATAGAAGCCTTATTGAAATTATTCTCAACGGAACAATAAAAGAAAATAACGGGAAAACGACGTATTTGGGACTTAACTATCAACAGTCGTACCTCAATTCAGAGATAGAAAGCCGTTCTGAAGGTTCTTGGTGGGCAACGTCGGACACTCTTGGAAGTATGGATTTCTGGGAAAAAAGCGATATTGATAAGTATTTCAATACCAGTAATGAAAATATTTCGTTCGTAATTTATTTCCCTGATGGCGTATCAGATACGTACTATCTCTATACCACCGACGTTAAACTGAATAATGGTGACAGCGCGAATATAGCGATAGGTGAAAATATCTATCCTATTTACCAAACTGTTCTCAAGAAGAATTCCCAGGGTGTTTGGGAAGCTACCGAAACAAAAATGGGATATGCAAAATCCGCATGGTATGACAACAGAATAACGGGAAGTTTGCTCAAATATCCGTCGTTTGATCCTTCAACGTGGAAGGAAGAAACGCTTGGAACTACGGCAAATAACGCTATATGGAGCTATATGGGACAAAACACAACGGCATACGTTGATAGTGCTGATACCGATGTGTACTATAAGCTCAAGCCCTCCCAAAGCACGACGTATACGGTATACTCGAGCAATGAAAATGCTAAGATATATATTCTTGACAAGAATCAGAAGCAGATTTCTGTAAGCTCGGGAGCACAGGGAACAAACAAGGTAACGTTCCAAGCTTCTGCCAATACTGTATATTACATAAAAATGTCAGGAAGCACTTCTATACCTTTCAGTATTTCATAAAAAAATATCCACCGATTCGGTGGATATTTTTATTGTTTTTATAGAGACAATAAATCCTAATCTTGTAGGGGCGACCATTGGTCGCCCGTTATGGTAAAAAATTATAATTGGTTAAAATCCTATATTTAGTAGACGAACTCATCCGACACACCGCATTTTATTATAATATAAAACAATATCTGTATGC